>NZ_JBIQHY010000061.1:9990-13415 GCF_044508335.1 Actinomadura sp. | reverse complement strand
CGTTCGGGCAGGGGCGTTCGGGCAGGGGCGTTCGGGCAGGGGCGTTCAGGCGAGGTCGGCCAGCGGCACCTTCGGGTCGGCGAGCCGTGCGGCGTCGACCCGGCGCCCGGAGCGGATCAGCGCCTGGACGTCCCCGGTCACGTCCCACACATTGGCGTTCATCCCGGCGACGACCCGGCCGCCGGACAGCCAGAACGCGATGAACTCGCGGGCCGCGCGGTCGCCCCGGTACACGACCTCGTCGTACTCCCCCGGCGCCGCGACGCCGGACATCTCCATGCCGAGGTCGTACTGGTCGCTGAAGAAGTACGGGATCCGGTCGTAGACGACGTCCTGGCCGAGCATGGCGCGGGCGGCGGCGGGCCCGCCGTTCAGCGCGTTCGCCCAGTGCTCCACGCGGATCCGGCGGCCGAGCAGCGGGTTGAAGGCGTTCGCGACGTCCCCGGCGGCGAAGATGTCCGGATCGGACGTGCGCAGCGACTGGTCGACGAGGACGCCGTCGGAGACCTCCAGCCCGGCCTCCTCCGCGAGCCGGGTGTTGGGCCGCACCCCGATGCCGACGATCACGACGTCGGCGGGGACCTCCGCGCCGCCGGACGTGACCACCGCCGACACCTGCCCGGCGCCCCAGAACCCGGCCACGCCGTCGTCCATCCGCAGGATGACGCCGTGCTCGCGGTGCAGGTCGGCGAAGAAGCCGCCGAGCTCGGGCCCCATGGCGGCGTGCAGCGGCGTCGGCTCCGGGTCGATGACCGTCACCTCGTTGCCGTACGAGCGGGCGGCGGCGGCCGTCTCCAGCCCGATCCAGCCGGCGCCCGCCACCACGACGCGCCGGCCGCCGTGCGCGAGCGCCTGCTTCAGCGCCGCCGAGTCGGCCATCGTGCGCAGGTAGTAGATGCCCTGCAGCTTGGAGCCGGGGACCTCCAGGCGCCGCACGGACGCGCCGGTCGCCAGCAGCAGCCGGTCGTAGCGGATCGGCTCCTTGGTGGAGAGCCGCACCTGGTGCGCCTCCCGGTCGATCGCGGCGACGGACGTGCCGAGCCGCAGCTCCACGCCGTGCTTGTCGTACCAGTCGGCCTCGTGCACGTGCGCCTTCTCGCGGGGCTCCTCGTCCAGCAGGAACCCCTTGGACAGCGGCGGGCGCTCGTACGGCCGCTCGATCTCGTCCCCGATCAGCAGGAGTCTGCCCGTGAAACCCTCCTCGCGGAGCGTCTCCGCCGCCTTGGCTCCGGCCAGGCTCGCACCGGCGATGACGAACGTCTCCTCGGGCATGGCGACCTCCTGTAGATGACTTGTAGCTATCCCTACAGCGCCCCATGTGACGAGACAAGAGCCGCCGCCTGGCGCGTCCAGGCGTGTCCACGCGCTGGGAGCGGCCCGTACGGGCGACGATCAGCGGGGACGGGCGGCCAGCATCCGGTGCCGGGCCATCGCGGAAAGATCGGTCAGCGAGGCGATCTGGTCGATGACGGCGCGCAGCCGGGCGGCGTCGTCGGCGGCGCCGGTGAACGCCTCCCGGAAGCCGGGGTCGAGCGTGCCGGGCGCGCCGGCCAGCATCATCTCGGCCAGCTCGGTGATCAGCGTCCGCTGCCGGGCCCTGACCTCCTCGTGGCTGATCCACACGTAGTGCGCCGTGATGCCCTTGAGCAGCGCGTTCTCCAGGCGCTGCACGCGCGGGACGATCAGCTCGGCGGCGTACCGGGTCAGCGGGCGGTCGCCGTAGGCCGCCCGGGTCGCGGCCTCGGCGGCCAGGCAGAACCGGCCGATCAGCGTGCTGGTCAGGTTCTTCAGCGCGGCGAGGCTGCGCGGCGTGCCGTCGTAGCGGTCCGGCCAGTACGGCTCGGCGAGCAGCGCCGCGAAGCGCTCCTCCAGCTCGGCGAGGTCGGCGTCCGGGCAGTACAGCTTCCCGGCGGTGGCGGCGACGAGCCGGCGCTCGGCGGGGTCGGCGAGCCGGACGAAGTCGACGTGCCCGGCGACCAGCGCGTCCTCCAGGTCGTGCACGGAGTAGGCGACGTCGTCGCTCCAGTCCATGACCTGGGCCTCGAAGCACGTCCGGCCCTCGGGCGCGCCGTCCCGGATCCACGCGGCGACGTCCATGTCGTCGTCGTAGACGCCGAACTTCCCGTTCACCGCGCCGGACTGCGGCCACGGGTACTTCATGGCGGCGTCGAGCGCGGCGCGCGTCAGGTTGAGGCCGACGCTGCGCCCGTACAGGGGCGGGCCGTCGGCCGCGAACGACTTGGGCTCCAGCCGGGTCAGCACGCGCAGGCTCTGCGCGTTGCCCTCGAAGCCGCCGCAGTCGCGCGCGACGATGTCCAGCGCGTACTCGCCGTTGTGGCCGAACGGCGGGTGGCCGATGTCGTGCGACAGGCACGCCGTCTCGACCAGGTCGGGGTCGCAGCCGAGGGATTTGCCCAGCTCGCGGCCGACCTGGGCGCACTCCAGCGAGTGGGTCAGCCGGGTGCGCAGGCTCTGCACGGTGTCGGCCGCCGCGTCCGCGCCCGGCGAGGCGACCTGGGTCTTGGCGGCCAGCCGCCGCAGCGCGGCGCTGTGCAGGACGCGGGCGCGGTCGCGCTCGAACGCCGTCCGGTCGCGTCGCTTGGCCGGCTCGGGCGCCCACCGCTGCCGGTCGCGCGCGGTGTAGCCGTCGGTGTTGTCGCTCGTCATGGCCCTATCCAGGGTAAGCGGCACGATCAGGTTCAGCGGCTCGGCGACGCGGGGGACGACGGGGCCGGGGTCCCGGACGGGTCAAGGCGAATGCGCTTGGCGGTCTCGTCCGGCACCTGGACGCTCTTGCCCAGCAGCACGTACGACAGGTAGCCGCCGGTCTCCCGCACGATGTAGTTGAACTGCGTGCCGCGGGTCTGGACGCTGGGCCCGCTGCGGGTCGGGGAGGCGGCCGCCCTGATGCCCTGGTCCTCGGCCATCCGCTTCGACCGCAGCCCGTGCCACGGGTCGGTGACGATCACGGCGGACGACCAGTGGTGCCGGTCGAACTCCCGGCCGGCGGCGCGCAGGCTCTCCAGCGTGTCCCGCCCGACGGGCACGGCGAAGACCTTGCCCGCGGGGACGCCGCCCTTCTCGATGAGCCAGGTGCGGCCGGCGGCGGCCTCGGTGTAGTTGTCGCCGGGGGCCTTGCCGCCGACGGTGACGATCGCGGGCGCGACGCCGTCGCGGTACAGGTCCAGCGCGTGCTGCAGCCGCCACTTGAGCGTCGGGGACGGCACCCCGTTGTACTGCGCGGCGCCCAGCACGATGATCGCGTCCGAGCGGGGGCGCTCGTCCTGCCGGGCCTGGTACCAGACGCGCGCCCCGACGGTCAGCGGGGTCAGCACGGCGATCGCGAGCAGGGCCGCGACGACGCTCACCGGGACCGTGACCCACCGCGACCGGCGGCGCCGCCCGCGGCCGTCCCGCTCCCCGGC
>NZ_JBIQHY010000061.1:0-9890 GCF_044508335.1 Actinomadura sp. | reverse complement strand
CTTCGGACCGGGTCTCTTCGGACCGGGGGTCTTCGGGCTGGGTCTCCGGCAAGTCCACTTCCACCGTCATCGCATCGGACACACTATTGAGATGGTCCGGCGCGCGTCCGAAGTTCGCACATACCGCGTGTAACGGAACCCATACCCGCGCCGGCGGCCGGGTCCGCGCGCGGAGAACACGCGCGGGACCCGCCCGCCGGCGGTGCACGTCAGCGGGTGTCGCCGCCCCCTGAGCCGTCCGCCGCCGCGATGGCCGCGCGGCCGGCCTCCAGCCGGGCGACGGGGATGCGGAACGGCGAGCAGGACACGTAGTCCAGGCCGACCTCGTGGCAGAAGTGCACCGAGTCCGGGTCGCCGCCGTGCTCGCCGCAGATGCCGAGCTTGATGCCGGGCCGCGCCCTGCGGCCCTCCTCGGCGGCGATGCGGACGAGCCGCCCGACGCCCTCCCGGTCCAGCGTCTCGAACGGCGACACCCCGAAGATGCCGAGTTCGAGGTACCGGGAGAAGAACGCCGCCTCGACGTCGTCGCGGGAGAAGCCCCACGTCGTCTGGGTGAGGTCGTTGGTGCCGAAGGAGAAGAACTCGGCGGCCTCGGCGATCTGCCCGGCGGTCAGTGCCGCCCGCGGCAGCTCGATCATGGTGCCGATCAGCGCGGGGACGTCGACGCCGGTGGCCTCCTTCACCTCGTCCAGGATGCCGCGGGCCTCGTCGCGGACGGCCTCCAGCTCCTGCACGGCGCCGACGAGCGGGATCATGATCTCCGGGCGCGGGTCGCCGCCCGCCTTGCGGCGCGCCGCCGCGGCCTCGGCGATCGCGCGGACCTGCATGGCGAACAGGCCGGGAATCACCAAACCGAGCCGCACCCCGCGCAGTCCGAGCATAGGGTTCTGCTCGTGCAGCCGGTTGACCGCCTCGAGCAGCCTCCGGTCCTTGGCATCGGCGCCGTCGCCCGCGAGCGCGACCTTGACCGACAGCTCGGTGATGTCGGGGAGGAACTCGTGCAGCGGCGGGTCGATGAGCCGGATCGTGACGGGCAGCCCGTCCATGGCCTCGAAGATGCCCTCGAAGTCGCTCTTCTGCAGCGGCTCCAGGGCGTCCAGCGCCGCCTGCCGCCCGGCGTCGTCCTCGGCGAGGATGAGCTTCTCCACGAGCTGCCGGCGGTCGCCGAGGAACATGTGCTCGGTGCGGCACAGCCCGATGCCGGCGGCGCCGAAGCGGCGGGCGCGGGCGGAGTCCTCGGGGGTGTCGGAGTTCGCGCGGACCTTCAGCGCGGCGCGCGCGTCGGCGTGCCGCATGATGCGGTCGACGGCCCTGACGAGGTCGTCGCCGTCCTCCAGGGCCAGCTCGCCCTCGAAGTACCGGACGACGGGCGAGTCCTCCACGGGGACCTCGCCGAGGTAGACGTCGCCGGACGACCCGTCGATCGAGATGACGTCGCCCTCGTGCACGGTCACGCCGCCGGGCGCGGTGAAGTGCCCGTCCTTGACGTCGACGTCCAGTTCCTCGGCGCCGCAGACGCACGTCTTGCCCATGCCGCGCGCGACGACGGCGGCGTGCGAGGTCTTGCCTCCGCGCGAGGTGAGGACGCCCTTGGCCGCGACCATGCCGGCGAGGTCGTCGGGGTTGGTCTCGCGGCGGACGAGGATGACGTCCTCGCCCTGCCCGGCCAGCTCGACCGCGCGGCCGGAGCTGAACACGGCCTTGCCGACGGCCGCGCCGGGCGAGGCGTTCATGCCCTTGGTGAGCTTCTGGACGCCGTCGACCTTGCTGGCGAACCGGGGGAACATGAGCTGCGCGAGCTGGTCGCCGGTGACGCGGCGGGCGGCCTCGTCCAGGTCGATGAGCCCCTGGTCGAGCAGCTGGCAGGCGATCCGGAACGCCGCGGCGGCGGTCCGCTTGCCCACCCGGGTCTGCAGCATCCACAGCTTCCCGCGCTCGATCGTGAACTCGATGTCGCACATGTCGCGGTAGTGGTTCTCCAGCGTCTCCATGATCTGGAGGAGCCGGTCGTAGGACGCCTTGTCGATGCGTTCGAGCTCCGTCAGCGGCACGGTGTTCCGGATGCCGGCGACGACGTCCTCGCCCTGGGCGTTCTGCAGGTAGTCGCCGTACACGCCCTGCTGGCCGGACGCGGGGTCGCGGGTGAACGCGACGCCCGTCCCCGAGTCGAGCCCCATGTTGCCGAAGACCATCGAGCAGATGTTGACGGCGGTGCCGAGGTCGACGGGGATGCGCTCCTGCCGCCGGTACAGGATCGCGCGTTCGGCGTTCCACGAGTCGAACACCGCCTTGACGGCCAGGTCCATCTGCTCGCGCGGGTCGGTCGGGAACTCCCGCCCGGTCCGCTCCCGCACGATCGCCTTGAACCGGTCGACGAGCCCTTTGAAGTCGTCGGCGACGAGGTCGGAGTCCTGGTCGGTGCCGCGGGCGCGCTTGACCTCCTCGATCGCGTCCTCGAACAGGTCGCCGTCGATGTCCAGCACGGTCTTGCCGAACATCTGGATCAGCCGCCGGTAGGAGTCCCAGGCGAACCGCTCGTCGCCCGCCTGCGCGGCGAGGCCGTGCACGGACTCGTCGTTCAGGCCGACGTTGAGGACGGTCTCCATCATTCCCGGCATGCTGAACTTGGCGCCCGACCGCACGCTGACCAGCAGCGGGTCGTCGCTCTGCCCGAGCTTCTTGCCCATCGCGGACTCGAGGCCGGCGAGGTGCGCGTTCACCTCCTCCGCCAGCCCCTCGGGCAGGTCCCCGTGCTCGAGGTAGTGCCGGCAGGCCTCCGTGGTGATCGTGAACCCGGGGGGGACGGGCAGTCCGAGGTTGGTCATCTCGGCCAGGTTGGCGCCCTTGCCGCCCAGCAGATCTTTGAGGTCCTTGTTGCCCTCAGTGAAGTCGTACACGAACTTCGGCACGGGGAGCTCCTTTTCGCTCCGGTTCCACCCAGCGGCAGTTCCGGCCCACCTGCCCCAGGGGTGTGCTCCGTCGCGTTCCCCCAGGCAGAAGCGGGTCCGCTGCCCTGTTTGCCGGGACTGTACCCGCGCATCGGACGGTTGCTCGGCGCCCGGTGCGCCGGAGGGAGTTTTCCCAGCTCACACCGCAGATAATGGTCTATTCCACTGGGGAGACCGAGACCACGCCGCGCTCCGGGCCCGGCCGGAGCGGCGGTCGCGCGCACATGGCGCGCCCATTGCCCGGGAGAGGGGATGATGGAGATCAGGGAGGTGAGGTTGTGAGGCCGAAGGTCGCCGGCGGCCGGGCGGGAGATCCGTTCGCCCCCATCGCCGATTTCGGGTTCCTGTCCGACTGCGAGACGACCGCGCTGGTCGCGCCGAGCGGCAACATCGAGTGGATGTGCCTGCCGAAGATGGACTCGCCGAGCGTGTTCGGGTCGATCCTGGACCGCGACGCGGGGTACTTCCGGGTCGGCCCCGCGGGCGTCGAGGTGCCCGCGGCGCAGCGCTACATCCCCGGCACCATGGTCATGGAGACCACCTGGTGGGTGCACGGGGGCTGGCTCGTGGTGACGGACGCGCTGCTGATGGGCCCGTGGCACCACGAGACGGAACGGTCCCACACGCACCGCAGGGCGCCGACCGACTACGACGCCGACCACGTCCTGCTGCGGATGGTGCGGTGCGTGAACGGGCAGGTCCAGGTCCGGCTCGACTGCATGCCGGTGTTCGACTACGGCCAGACGCCCGCGCGCTGGGAGCACACCGGCGCCGGGTACCACGAGGCGGTCGCGCGCGGCAACGGCGTCGGGCTGCGCCTGACCACCGACATGAACGTCGGGTTCGAGGGGTCGCTCGCCACGTCCAGGACGCTGCTGAAGCAGGGCGAGTCCCGGTTCGTGGCGCTGTCGTGGAGCGAGCACGCGGCGCCGTCGTCGTGGCAGGAGGCGCAGGAGCGGCTCGTCTGGACGGTGCACCACTGGCAGCACTGGCTCGACCGCGGCCGCTTCCCCGACCACCCGTGGCGCAGCCACCTGCAGCGCAGCGCGCTCACGCTGAAGGGCCTGACGTTCGCGCCGTCGGGCGCGGTCGCGGCGGCGGCGACGACCTCGCTGCCGGAGACGCCGGGCGGCGACCGCAACTGGGACTACCGCTACACCTGGATACGCGACTCCACGATGGCGCTGTGGGCGTTCTACACGCTCGGCTACGACTGGGAGGCCAACGACTTCTTCTACTTCATCACCGACGTCGCCGAGGCGGCCGAGGGCAAGCTGCAGATCATGTACGGGCTGGACGGCCGGGAGGAGCTGCCCGAGTCCACGCTGGAGCACCTCACCGGCTACGACAACGCCCGGCCCGTGCGCATCGGCAACGAGGCGTACATGCAGGCGCAGCACGACGTGTGGGGCGCGATCATCGGCTCCATCTACCTGTTCGTGCGCAAGCGCGACCGGCTCGACGACCGGCTGTGGAAGATCATCATCAAGCAGGTCGAGGACGCGCTCGCCAACTGGCGCACCCCCGACTGCGGCATGTGGGAGGTGCGCGGCGAGCCGCAGCACTTCACCTCGTCCAAGATCTTCTGCTGGGTGGCGGCCGAGCGCGGCGCCCGGCTCGCCCGGGTGCGCGGCGACCAGGACCGGGCGCGCCGCTGGCAGGCCGCCGCCGACGAGATCCACGCGGACGTGCTCGCGAACGCGCTGGACGAGCGGGGCGTCTTCACCGCGCACTACGGCGCGACGGCGCTGGACGCCTCGGCGCTGCTGATCCCGCTGCTCGGCTTCCTGCCCGCCGACGACAAGCGGGTGCGCGAGACCGTCCTCGCCATCGCCGACGAGCTGTCGGAGGACGACCTCGTCCTGCGGTACCGCGCGGCGGAGACCGACGACGGGTTCGACTCCGACGAGGGCACGTTCACGATCTGCTCGTTCTGGCTGGTCAGCGCCCTGGTGATGATCGGCGAGCTGGACCGGGCGCGGGCGCTGTGCGAGAAGCTGCTGTCGTATGCGAGCCCGCTGCAGCTGTACGCCGAGGAGATCGACCCGCACACCGGCCGGCACCTCGGCAACTTCCCGCAGGCGTTCACCCACCTGGCGCTGATCAACGCGGTGATGCAGGTGATCAGAGCGGAGAACGACGAGCCGCAGCCGCCGCTCGCCTGACCCCGCTCCCCCGGCCCGGACGGACGGCCGGGCCCGCTCCCCCGGCCGTCCGCAGACCTTGATCACAACTTGGCCGACATCTGCCGGAATTGACCTTTTTGTTGCACATCCCGGTTACCGTTCGCCCGTGACCACGCCACCGTCCGCTGACGACGACCCCGAACCCTCCCCCTGGGCCCCTCCCGACGCCCCCGCCTCCGACGTCCCCGCTCCGGACGCTCCCGCACCCGGCACTCCCACCCCCGGCACCTACACACCCGGCACTTACACACCCGGCGCGGCCACGCCGTATCCGGCCCCGCCGTTCCCGCCCGGGCCGCCCTATCAGGAGCCCGTACGGCGGCGGACCAACCAGTTCGCGATCTTCGCACTCGTCACCGGCCTGGTCGGCATGGCGCCGCTCGCGGTCGGCTTCGCGATCACCGCGCTCGTCCAGGCGGGCCGCCGCGGCGAGCGGGGCCACGGCCTCGCCGCCGCCGGCCTCGCCGCGTCCGCCGTCTGGGTGGTCGCCGCGGCCGTGCTGCTCGTCGCGCTGCCGTTCGGCCGGCCCGGCCCCGGGCGGGCCGACGCCCGCCGCGACGGCCTGACGGCGATCGCCGACCTCGACGTCGGCGACTGCTTCACCGGTCTCACCGATGACGGCGCGGGCGGGTACCGGGCGAAGGAGCAGCCCTGCACGCGACCCCACGAAGGGGAGGTCATCGCGCGCTCGGAGGAGCGGTACAGCGACGGAAGCGGCGCGTGGGCCGAGCAGCTGTGCGGGAACAAGACCGAATACCTTCAGCGGAGCCGGTACCGCGAGGACCTGGAGCCCTACTACGCCTGGTCCGGCGACGACGCCCGCACGCTCACGTGCCTGATGAGCTATACGGGCACCGAGCCGCTCACGACGACCCTCGCCGGCACGGTGGACACGAGCCTGAAGACCTACGACCAGCTGAACGTCGGCGAATGCATCGACGAGTGGGAGCAGACCGACCCGTTCACGGCCACCGTCTCCTGCAAGAAGCCGCACCGCTTCCAGGTGTACGCGAAGTTCACGCTGCGCACGGAGGACTCCTCCCTGGAGTACGGCGGGTACCCGGGCGAGGACGCGCTCGACAAGAAGGCGGGCGGCGGCTGCAGCAAGCGCGCCGACAAGCTCCTCCGGGAGCACCCGGTCGACCGCGACCTCCAGCTGATGTACGTCATGCCGGCCGAGGACGACTGGTACCGGGGCGTCCATGACGTCGTGTGCCTGCTGTCGCCCGCCAGCGGCAAGCTGAAGAAATCGCTCGTCCCGTGACCGCCTCCGAGACGCCGCCGGGCGATGCGCCGGAGCCGGGACGGCGGCGGACGAACCGGCTCGCGATCGCCTCGCTCGTCACGGGACTGCTCGGCCTGGTCCTGTTCGCGGTCGGTTTCGCCGTCGCCGCGCTCGTGCAGACCCGTCGCCGGGGAGAGAAGGGGCGGGGCCTCGCCGCCGCCGGGATCGCGGCCTCCGCCGCGTGGATCACCGCGATCGCCGTCGTGGTCGTCGCGGGCGTGCCGCGAGGCGGGGACGACCCGGGCCTCGCCAGCGACTACGGGCAGCCGCGGGCCTCGGCGCTGAAGCCCGGCACCTGCTTCGTCGGGTTCGAGGAGAAGTCGGTCGCCGTCTTCCTGAGGGCGGCGCCGTGCAAGGGAGCCCACGAGGGCGAGATCGCCGGCCGGGCGGCCCTGCCGGAGCGCCCGTTCCCGGGCGACGGGGAGGTCGCGGCCGAGGCCGGGAAGCTGTGCCGGGACCGGACCGCGTTCCTGGAGAAGACGGGCCGCGCCGAGGAGTTCCGGCTCTACACCGACCGGCCCGACAAGGAGATGTGGGAGCGCGGGGACCGTACCGTGACCTGCGTCGTCCGCTTCATCGGGTCCGGCTATCTCACCGTCGCGCTCGAGGACGTCGCCAAGGAGCCCCGGGACTACAACGACCTGGTCCCCGGCGACTGCGTGAAGGAGTGGGACGCGACCGGCGCGGTGTCCGTCGTCGACTGCACCGAACCGCACAAGATCCAGGTCTTCGCCGTCTTCGACCTGAAGGGCGACACGCTCCCCTCGACCGCGGAGATGGACGACCGGGCGGCGCGGGGCTGCGCCGCCCGGGCCCGGAAGATCTGGGGCTCGCGCCCCCTGCCGGAGAACGTGGAGCCGTCGTACGCGCGGCCGAACCCCACGGCCTGGGAGCTGGACGAGCGGCAGGTCGTCTGCATGTTCGAGGCCGTGCGGGGTTCGCTGACGCGGTCGCTGATGCCGGAGTGACCGCGCCCGCCGCCGGCGCCCGGCGGGCGCCGGCGGCACGCGGCCCGCTAGACGACGGCGCCGGAGCTGTCCGCCGTGCGGCGGACCGGCTTCTTCGACCTGCCCTGCGGCGGCGGGGTCTTCGCGAAGCGCTCCAGCACGACGGCGATGGGCGTCGCGGTGAAGACGCTGGAGTAGGTGCCGACGACGATGCCGATCAGCAGCGCGATCGCGAAGTCGGTCAGCGAGTCGCCGCCGAGGACCGCGAGGGCCGCGAGGATGAACAGCGCGCCCATACCGGTGTTGATCGTCCGCGGGACGGTCTGCAGCGTGCCCCGGTTCGCGATGTCGGCGAACCGCCCCTTCGGGTTCAGGCCCCACATCTCGCGGACGCGGTCGAACACGACGACGGAGTCGTTCACCGAGTACCCGATGATCGTGAGCAGCGCGGCGAGGAAGACCCCGTCGATCGGTTTGCCCAGCCAGGCGAAGATGCCCGTGACGATCGCGATGTCGTGGAACATCGCGACGACCGAGCCGGTCGCGAACGTCCAGCGGAACCGGATCGTCAGGTAGGCCAGCTGCGCGAGCAGGGCGATGCCGAGCGCGATCAGCGCCTTCTTCCGCAGCTCGCTGCCGAGGCTCGGCCCGATCAGCTCGTCGCGCTCCTTGGCGGCGCCGCCGCCCGCCTTCGCCAGCGCGTCCCGGATCCGCTTCTCCTCCTCGTTGGTCAGGTCGGACGTGCGGACGGAGATGTCGTCCTGCCCGGACGTCTGGACGACGGCGCGCGGGAACCCGGCGTCGGCGACGGCGGCGCGGGCCTTGTCGATGTCGACGGGCCGGCTGGTGGAGTACTCGACGAGGCGCCCGCCGGTGAACTCCACGCCGTAGTTCAGCCCGCGGGTGAAGATCCCGGTCATGGCCAGGATGACCGCGACCGCGGAGATCCCGACCCACATCGGGCTGCGCTTCATGATGTCGGGGCCGCTGGTCTCCAGCCAGTTGCGGATCCGCCCGGCGCCGCCGAGCCCGCCGGCCCGGCCCTTCATGATCTTGGGCATCCGGGCCGCGGCGGCGTCGGTGAGCACGCGGCTGATCAGCATCGCCGAGACGAGGGAGGCGAGCACACCGATGGTCAGCGTGACCCCGAAGCCCTTGACCGGCCCGGAGGCCAGCCAGAACAGCAGGCCGCCGGCCAGCAGGGTGGTGACGGCGGAGTCGGCGATCGCCGACCACGCCTTGTTGAAGCCGATCGCGAGCGCGTTGCGCGCGCTGCGGCTCCGCACCGCCGCCCGTTCCTCCCTCGCCCGTTCGAAGGCCAGCACGTTGGCGTCGATGGCCATGCCGATCGCCAGGACGAAACCGGCGAGGCCCGGCAGGGTGAGCGTCGCGCCGATCGCGACGAGGGCCGCGTAGGAGATCAGTGCGTAGCAGGCCAGCGCGGCCGTGGCGAGAAAGCCGGCGATGCGGTAGACGGCCACGATGAACAGGCCGGTCAGGATGATGCCGATGACGGCGGCCTTGGCGCTGGCGTCGATCGCCTCGTCGCCGAGGGTCGGGCCGACCACCCGCTGCTCGATGATCTTCACCGGGACGGGCAGCGAGCCGCCCTGGATGAGGGCGGCGAGGTCCTTGGCCTCGCCGGCGCTGAAGTCCCCGGTGATCTGGGTGGAGCCGCCGGTGATGCCGACGCCGCACGGCACGCTCTGCGTCACCTGCGGGGACGAGATGACCTTGCCGTCCAGGACGATCGCGATGCGCCGCTCGTCGCCGACGGCGCAGGCGGCCTTGGCGGTCAGCTTCTCCCAGGTCTTGCCCCCCTCGCCCTTGAAGTCGACGTTGACGGCCCAGCCGCCGAGATTCTGCGGGTCGTAGGAGGCGCTCGCCTTGCCGATGCCGTCGCCGGTGAGCGCGGCGGGGCCGATGAGGATCTGCTGCCCGCTCTCGTCCGGGATCAGCTGCTGCCCCTTCTCGGCCTTGCCGGTGTTGGGCAGCACGGGGTGCGCGGTGAGCTGCGCGGTCTTGCCGACCGCCTCGACGGCGCGGGTCGGGTCCTGGACGTCCGGCAGCTCGACGATCAGCCGCCGGTCGCCGGACCGGGTGATGGACGACTCGGCGACGCCGAGCGCGTCGATGCGCCGGTGCAGGACCTCGCGGGCGCGGTCGGTGGACTCGCGGTCCGCCTTGACGGTCGGCGAGTCCTGGGTTTCGAGCACGATCTGGGTGCCGCCGCGGAGGTCGAGGCCGAGGCGGGCCGGTTTGGACCAGGCGAAGTAGAAGGACGTGGCGAGCACGGCGAGCGCCAGTACCGCCCGCACCAGGTTGGCGCGAGTCAAGAGGGAACCTCCACACGGAAGTTTCGGCGCCGCGCCTCAGCGTGCGGCACCGCGGACAGGGGTCGTCTCAGCTCCGTGGGGGGGCGGGCGGCGCGCGCCCGCGCGGTGCGGCGGGCGGCACGAGGTCGGGTGAGGCCGGCGCGGCGGCGGGCGGCGGGATGCGCCCGGCCGGCGGCGGGGCGGCGGCG
>NZ_JBIQHY010000008.1:92620-105670 GCF_044508335.1 Actinomadura sp. | reverse complement strand
GCCAGCTCACGCACCGTACGCCGCAGCAGCTCATGCTCCTCCGACGGCGCGTACGCGGGATAGTCGCTCATCGTTCCTCCACGGGCCGGGAATGCGGATCAATACTTTGACGACCAATATTTGAACGACAAAATAATTCACGTCCCGCGTCCCGGTCAAGGCGCGTCAAAGGTGCCGGAGCAGCTTCGCCAGCGCCGGGTTGTCGTTGCTCCTGCGCCAGGTCAGGCTCAGCTCGACCGGGTCCGGGCCCGGGACGTCCAGGGGGCGGAACGCCACCCCCGCGTAGCGCAGCCGGGACGCCGCGGCGGGCACCAGCGCGACGCCCCAGCCGCTGCCGACCAGCGCCAGGATGCTGTGCACCTGGCTGAGGTACTGCGCGTACACGGGCGAGACGCCCGCCTGCCGGAACAGGCTGATCACCAGCTCGTGGAAGTAGCGGGCCTCGACGGGCGAGTACATGATGAACGGCTGCCCGTCGAAGTCGGCCGGCGCGAGCGGCCCGTCCCCCTCGGCCAGGGGGTGGCCGTCGGGGACCGCGGCGAGCAGCGCCTCCCGGTCCGCGGGGCGCTCCTCCAGGTCGGGGTCGGTGACCGGCGGCCGGACCAGCCCGAGGTCGAGGCCGCCCTCGGCCAGGGCGCGCAACTGGTCGCGGGTGACCATCTCCCGCAGGACGATCCCGACGCCGGGCAGCGCGGCCCGCGCCACCTCCAGCAGGCGGCCGAGCATGGCGTAGGCGCTCGCCGCGGTGAACCCGACCGTGATGCTCCCGGCCTCCCCCGCCGACACCTGCCGGACGGACATCGCGGCGTGGTCGGCCTGCTGGAGCAGCCGGCGCGCCTCGACGAGGAACGCCCGGCCGGCCGGGGTGAGGCGGACGGACCGGTTCGTCCGGTCGAACAGCCGGACCTTGAGCTCGTTCTCCAGCAGCTGGATCTGCCGGCTGAGCGGCGGCTGCGTCATCCGCAGCCGCTCGGCCGCCCGGCCGAAGTGCAGCTCCTCGGCGACGGCCACGAAGTTCGTGAGCTGGGCCAGCGTGAACATCGATTCCCTTAAGGCATCAGTAGATGCCTTTTTCGTGTTGGACCTGGATCAATCGGTCATCCTAGCCTCGGGTGCATGAAGCAGACTGCGCCCGAAGAGATCGCGACGCGGCTCGGGTCCGGGCTCCTCTCGTTCCCCGTCACCCACTTCCGCGACGACCTGTCCTTCGACGAGGGCGCCTACCGGGAGAACATCGCCCGGCTCGGCGGATACGGCGTCGCCGGGCTGTTCGCGGCGGGCGGCACGGGCGAGTTCTTCTCGCTCACCCCGGACGAGGTCGGCCGGGTCGTGCGCGCGGCGGTCGCGGAGGCCCCGGACGGGCTCCCGGTGATCGCCCCCGCCGGGTACGGGACGGCGGCGGCCGCGCGGATGGCCCGCGAGGCCGAGGACGCGGGCGCCGACGGGGTGCTGCTGTTCCCGCCCTACCTCACCGAGGCGTCGCAGGACGGCCTGGTCGCGCACGTCCGCGCGGTCTGCGCGGCGACCCGGCTGGGCGTGACCGTCTACAGCCGCGCGAACGCCGTCTACGGGGACGCGGCGGTCGCCGAGCTCGCCGAGAGCTGCCCCAACCTCGTCGGGTTCAAGGACGGCGTCGGCGACCTGGAGCTGATGACGCGGATCAGGTCCCGGCTCGGCGACCGGCTCGTCTACATCGGCGGCCTCCCCACCGCCGAGACGTTCGCGCTCCCCTACCTGGAGATGGGCGTCACGACCTACTCCTCGGCGGTCTTCAACTTCATCCCGGAGTTCGCGCTGGCGTTCTACGCCGCCGTCCGCGACCGGGACCGGGACGAGGTGGCGCGGCGGCTCGCGGACTTCGTCCTGCCGTACTGCGAGATCCGCGGCCGCCGCAAGGGCTACGCGGTGAGCATCATCAAGGCGGGCATGCGGATCACCGGCCGCCCCGCCGGGCCCGTCCGCCCGCCGCTGACCGACCTCACCGAGGCCGAGACCGCCGAGCTGGCCGAACTCGTGAAGCGGGTGCGCTGAGATGACGGCCCTCGACCGGGTCGCCTGGATCGACCTGTCGTCGGTGACGCTGCCGCTGGCCGCCCCGGTCAGCGACGCCAAGGTGCTGACCGGGCGGCAGCGGCCGATGACCGAGGTCGTGTTCCTGTTCGCCGAGATCGGCACCGAGGGCGGCCACGAGGGCATCGGGTTCGGCTACTCCAAGCGCGCCGGCGGGCCCGGCCAGTTCGCGCACGCCGCCGAGATCGCGCCCGTCCTCATCGGCGAGGACCCGAACGACATCGGCAGGCTCTGGACGAAGCTCGCGTGGGCCGGGGCGTCGGCCGGCCGCAGCGGGCTCGCCGCCCAGTCGATCGCGGCGATCGACATCGCGCTGTGGGACCTGAAGGCCAGGCGGGCGGGCCTGCCGCTCGCCAAGCTCCTCGACGCGCACCGCGACTCGGTCCGCTGCTACGACACCTCGGGCGGCTTCCTGCACGCGCCGCTGGAGGAGGTCCTGGAGAACGCCGAGGCGTCCGCCGCCGCCGGGATCGGCGGCGTCAAGATCAAGGTCGGCCATCCCGACCACGCCGAGGACATGCGCCGCGTCACCGCCGTCCGGGAGCGCCTCGGCGACGCGTTCCCGCTGATGGTGGACGCGAACCAGCAGTGGGACCGGCCGGCCGCGCTGCGCATGGGCCGCGCGCTGGAGGACTTCGGCCTCACCTGGATCGAGGAGCCGCTGGACGCCTACGACGCCGAGGGCCACGCCGCGCTCGCCGCGGCGCTCGACACGCCGATCGCGACCGGCGAGATGCTCACCAGCGTCGCCGAGTACTGCGAGCTCATCGACCGGCGCGCCGCCGACGTCATCCAGCCGGACGCCCCGCGAATCGGCGGCATCACCAATTTCCTCAAGCTCGCGACGCTCGCCGACCACCGCCATCTGGGACTCGCCCCGCATTTCGCGATGCAAATACACCTGCATCTGGCCGCCGCTTATCCCGGCGAGCCGTGGGTCGAGCATTTCGACTGGCTCGATCCGCTTTTCGAGGAACGGCTGACGATCAGGGACGGCCGGATGGACGTCCCGGCCCGGCCCGGCCTCGGGATCACCCTCACCGGCCGGGCCCGCGCCTGGACGACGCAGCGCGCCCGCATCGGCGCGCGGCCCTGACGGAATGGCTGCTGGAGCAGGGGTCGAACCTGCATGACGTGATCCAGAGTCACGCATCCTGCCATTGGATGATCCAGCATGGGCGCCCGCCGGCGGCGGTGGCGTCCGCCCGCCTCGGGCACGGTGCGGAACCAGCCGGGGGTCGTTACTCCCGCCGGTCCAGTTCGTGGATCGGGCCGGATTCGAACCGGCAACCTCCCGCTTGCAAGGCGGGCGCTCTTCCCATTGAGCTACAGACCCATTCAGTTCGGTATTCCCAGGATGGGGGAATCGCCATCGGCGCGCAAAGCATTTTCGCGTGCGGCCGCCCCGGTCCGAACGGGGGGCGGACCGGGGCGGCCGGTTGCGCGTCGCGGCCGTTACCGGCGGGTGCGGCCGCGGCGCCCGGGGGTCAGCAGGCGCTGCAGCACCCGGAAAGGCAGGGTCACGATGCTGACGATCGTGCCGGCGATGGCGCTGAGCGCTGCACTGATGCGGCGCATTCGAGTTCACTCCTTCAGGTCGTCCTAGGCGACCTGTACCCGAGCGTCAGGATTTACACAGGTTTTGCTCCGGCAATGACCGTGGCGGAGAACTCGTCCGACGTCGCGACCGCGGCCGCCAGCCCGCCGCGCTCGACGGCGGCGACCGCGTCCGCAACCTGCCGCTCGCTCGTCTCGAACAGCAGGCGGCCCCCGGGGGCCAGCCAGCCCGCCGCCTCCGCGGTGACGCGGCGGAGCACGTCCAGGCCGTCGGGGCCGCCGTCGAGCGCGACCCGCGGCTCGTGGTCGCGCGCCTCGGCGGGCAGCGTCGCGACATCGCCGGTCGGGACGTAGGGGACGTTGGCGAGCAGCACGCCGACGCGCCCCCGCAGCGCGTCCGGCAGCGGTGCGAACAGGTCGCCCTCGTAGGCGCGGCCGCCGAACGGCGCGATGTTGCGGCGGGCGCAGCGGACCGCGGCGGGCTCGATGTCGGCGGCGTGCAGTTCGGCCCCGCCCGCCCCGGAGACCTGCCCGGAGACCAGTCCGGAGACCAGTCCGGAGACCAGTCCGGAGACCAGCGCGGCGCCCAGCGCGCCCGAGCCGCAGCACAGGTCGACCACGACCGGGCGCGGCGGCGCCAGTGCGGCGGCCCGCCGGACGAGGAACTCGGTGCGGCGGCGCGGCACGAACACCCCCGGCTCGACGGCGATGCGCAGGCCGCAGAACTCCGCCCAGCCGAGGACGTGTTCGAGGGGCAGCCCGGCGGCGCGCCGCTCCACCATGGCGGACGCGTCGTCCGGCGTGCGGGCGGCGGCGAGGATCAGCCGCGCCTCGTCCTCGGCGAACACGCAGCCCGCGGCGCGCAGCCTGGAGACGATGGCGGACTCGGTGAGGGAGGTGGTCATGGGCCCTCCGGACTGTATCCCACCGCGTCACGAGCAGCCGCCGCGCGGCGCGACAATGGAGCGTCGCCGACGGAGGGGGCGGAGTGCCGGAGAGGGCGGACCTGAAGGCCGACTGCGGGAACTGCTTCGGCCTGTGCTGCGTCGCGCTGCCGTTCGCGAAGTCGGCCGATTTCGCGATCGACAAGGACGCGGGCGAGCCGTGCCGCAACCTCCTGGCCGACTTCCGCTGCGGCGTCCACGCCGACCTCCGGGAGCGCGGCTTCCAGGGCTGCGCCGTCTTCGACTGCTTCGGCGCCGGCCAGAAGGTGTCGCAGCGGACCTTCGCCGGCCGGGACTGGCGTGAAGGGCCGGAGGTCGCGGGCCCGATGTTCCGCGTCTTCCCCGTCATGCGCCGGCTCCACGAGCTGCTCCGGTATCTGGACGAGGCCCTGGCGATGCCGGCCGCCGGACCCGTCCGCGACGAGCTGCGGCGGGCGTACGACGACGTCGAGCGCCTCACGCTGGGCGGTCCCGGCGAGCTCGCCGAGGTGGACGTCCCGGCGGTGCGCGAGGCGGTCAACGCGCTGCTCCTGCGGGCGAGCGAGCTGGCCAGGGCCGGCGTGCCGGGCCCGAAGCCGAACCGGCGGGGCGCCGACCTGATCGGGGCGCGGCTGGCGGGCGCGGACCTGCGCGGCGCCTGCCTGCGCGGCGCGTACCTGATCGCGGCCGATCTGCGCGGCGCGGACCTGCGCTCGGCGGACCTGATCGGGGCGGACCTGCGCGGCGCGGACCTGCGCGGCGCCGACCTCACCGGCTGCCTGTTCCTCACGCAGGGGCAGCTGGACTCGGCGCGGGGCGACGCGGGCACGCGGTTGCCGGACGCGGTCGGACGGCCCGCTCACTGGTGACCCGGCGCGCCCCGATCCTGTTTAGCGCCGCTGTCAAGGGGCATTTCCGCAGCGCACATGATCGGGGGGTCACGTGGCGCGGGTGAGATGGTGGGGCACGGGTCTCGTGGCGCTCGTCCTGCTGGTCCTCGCCGCGGGGCTGCCGCTGCTCGACCGGGCCCTCGGCAGCGGCGCGCGGCCGCTCGCGGCCGGGACGGTCCTCTCCGTGGGCGCGGAGCGCGACGGCGTCCGCCCGGTGGCGTTCACGGTGCCGTCGGCGGGCTGGGCCCTGGACGAGGCGCAGTCCTCGCTGACCAGCAACATCGAGCTGTCCAACTCCGGCGTCGGCCTCTACGTGCGCGTCGTGGTGCCGCTGGCGCCGCTCGACGCGCGGGAGCTGTGGGACGGCCTCGGCCGCATCGTCGCCGCCGGCGGACGCTCGCGGCTGCGCGCGCAGCCCGTCCCCATCACCACCGCGCACGGCCTGACCGGGCTGACCGGGCGGCTCGCCGGGCGGGAGCGCGTCGGCATGGCGACCGTGTTCGCCGCGGGCACCCTCGGCGCGACGGTGACGGCGTCCGGCCCGCCCGGCGCCTACCGCAGGCTGGCCGCGGACGTCGAGGCCATCGTGCGGTCCGTGCGGATCTCGGCGTCGTGATCCGCCGGCCGGCGTTCTGGCTGTGGGCGGCCGCGTGCCTGCTCGGCGGCTGGATCGCCTTCCGCGGGATCGGCGCGCAGGCCGCGGCGTTCCCGGCCGGCGCGACCGTCGGGTTCGCGCTCCTGGCGCCGTCGCTGGCGGCGGGGGTGTGGGTGCTGCGGCGGCTGCACCCGGTCCGGTCGCATCCGGCCGGGTACGCGCTGGTCGCGGTGGCGTGGGGCGGCCTCGCCGCGTTCGGGCTGGCGCTGCCCGCGAACTCGGCGTTCCAGGCGGTCCTCGGCAAGACGGCGGGCCCCGCCTTCACCGCGGTGTGGGGCGCGTCGATCGCCGCGCCGGTCGACGAGGAGATCCTGAAGCTGCTCGGCGTCGCGCTCATCGCGCTGATGGCGCCCGCCGCCGTGCGGGGGCCGCTGGACGGCTGGGGGTACGGCGCGCTCGCCGGGCTGGGCTTCCAGTTCGCGGAGAACTTCCTGTACGTCCTCAACACGATCGTGCTGACCGGCGCGACGCAGGACGCGAGCGCGGCGCTCTTCTCCTTCGGCAGCCGGGTGGTCGGCGGGGCGTGGTGGAGCCACTGGGCGATGACGGCGGTCGGCGGCGCGGGGCTCGGCTGCCTGCTCGGGCGCGCGTCCCGGGCGAGCGCCGCCGTCGCGGCGGGCGCGCTGCTGCTGGCGATGGCGCTGCACTCGTGGTGGGACGCGCCCGTCCTGTCCGGGGTCGTGCTGCTGCCGGTGAAGGGCGCGCCGATCCTGCTCGCGGCGGTCGCCGCCTACCGGCTCGCGCGGCGGCGGTACCTGTCGCACTTCCGCCGGACCGTGCACGCCGAGACGGCGCGGGGCGTCCTCGTCCCGGGCGAGGGGCACGTGCTCGCGTTCCGCAAGTGGCGGCGCAAGGAGCGGTGGGGCGTGCCCGCCGGGGAGCCGCGCCGGCTGCTCGCCCGGATGCGCGCCGACCAGCTCGAACTGATCGAGGACGGGCTCGGCGGGCTGGAGCGGGACCCGCTGGCCGCCGACCGGCTGCGCGCCGACATCAAGCTCGCCCGGCACCGCCTCGGCACGGCCGGAGAGGCCCGCGCGGCCTGACCGTTTGCCGTGATCCGGCACGGGTACCCGCCCAGCGGAAATACTGCTCCGGTACGGGAGATGCGCGATGGCGGGACGCAAGGGCGGGGCCGAAGCCGAGGTCGCGGAGAGGGCCGGGACCCGGGCCGAGAAGCTCTTCTGGGGGACGACCGACCGGCTCGGCACCACCTCGTTCCTGGACCGGAACATCAAGAAGGCGTTCCCGAAGCACTGGTCGTTCCTGCTCGGCGAGATCGCGCTGAACTCGTTCATCGTCCTGGTCATCACGGGCGTGTTCCTCACGCTGTTCTTCAAGCCGAGCGGCGCGGTGCACGTCTACGACGGCTCCTACGCGCCGCTCAGGGGCGTGAAGATGAGCGAGGCGTACTCCTCCACCCTGCACCTCACGTTCGACGTCCGGGGCGGGCTGCTGATGCGGCAGATCCACCACTGGGCGGCGAACATCTTCCTCGCGGCGATCATCATGCACCTGATGCGGATCTTCTTCACCGGCGGGTTCCGCAAGCCGCGCGAGGTCAACTGGGTGATCGGCGTGACGATGTTCGCGCTGGCGGTCGCCGAGGGGTTCGCCGGCTACTCGCTCCCGGACGACCTGCTGTCCGGCACCGGCCTGCGGATCTTCCAGGGGATCCTGCTCTCCGTCCCCGTCGCCGGGACGTACGCGAGCATGTGGGTCTTCGGCGGCGAGTTCCCCTCGGCCGAGGACTTCCTCCCCCGGCTGTTCACCGTGCACATCCTGCTGATCCCGGCGATCCTGATCGCGCTCATCACCGTGCACCTGATGATCCTCTGGCACCAGACCCACACCCAGTGGCCGGGCAGGGGCCGGCGGGAGATGTCGGTGAGCGGCGAGAAGACGTTCCCGCACTTCGCCACGCAGAGCGGCGCCTACTTCCTGTTCACGTTCGGCGTCCTCGCGGGGATGGCGGCGTTCCTCCAGATCAACCCGGTGTGGCTCTACGGCCCGTACGAGCCGGACCAGGTGTCGTTCGGTTCCCAGCCCGACTGGTACGTCGGGTTCCTGGAGGGGTCTCTGCGCATCATGGGACGCCTGTCGACGACGGTCGCCGGGCACACCGTCGCGTGGAACGTGCTGCTGCCGGCCGTCATCCTGCCGGGGGTCTTCTTCACCCTGATCGGGGTGTATCCGTTCGCGGAACGCTGGGCCACGGGCGACGAGCGGATACACCACCTGCTGGACCGGCCGAGGAACGCCCCGACCAGGACCGGGATCGGCGCGGCGGCCGCCGTCTGGTACGCCAACCTGCTCGCGGCGGGCGGCAACGACGTCATCGCCGACACGTTCAAGATCCCGCTGTTCTGGACGACCTGGTTCTTCCGCGTCGGGTTCTTCGTCGGGCCGGTCGCGGCGTTCGTCATCGCCCGCCGCGTCTGCCTGAGCCTGCAGCGCCGCGACCTCCAGATCCGCGAGGAGGGCGTGGAGAGCGGCCTGATCTCGCTGACCCCGGACGGCGCCTTCACCGAGCGGCACGAGCAGCCGTCCGCGGATCAGGAGGCCGTCCTGCGGACCCGGCGCCCGCGCGAGCTCGTCGCCCCCTACCCGAACCACCTCATCCCGCTCCCCACCCCCGACCGCGCCCGCGCGCAGGTGCGGACCCGCGCCAACCGCTTCTACCTCGACTACCAGTCCGAGTCGTACGGCGGCGGCCAGGGCGACCTCCGGGGACCGTCGGACGACGGCGAGGGCGGCTGACGCCCCGGGTCAGGAGTCCCGGGGCGGCGGGAGCGCCGGCTCCTTCTCCTGCGGCGGCTCCACCGGCGGGTAGTGCAGGTCGAACGCGGGGCGGACGGAGCGGATCCGCTGCATGGCCGTGAAGTTGTGCCTGGGCGGCGGGCAGGACGTCGCCCACTCCAGCGAGCCGCCGGTCCCCCACGGGTCGTCCACCTCGACCTTCTCGCCGCGCCGCCAGCTGCGCAGGACGTTCCACAGGAACGCGAACGTGGAGGCGCCGAGGATGAACGCGCCGATCGACGAGATGAAGTTCAGCGTGGCGAACTTCTCCGGGTAGTCGGCGTAGCGGCGCGGCATGCCCTCCGCGCCCAGCCAGTGCTGGACGAGGAACGTCAGGTGGAACCCGAGGAACATCGTCCAGAAGTGGACCTTGCCCCAGCCCTCGTGCAGCATCCGCCCCGTCATCTTCGGCCACCAGAAGTAGAAGCCGCCGAACGTGGCGAAGATGATCGTGCCGAACAGCACGTAGTGCAGATGCGCGACCACGAAGAACGAGTCGGTGAGGTGGAAGTCCATGGGGGGCGAGGCGAGGATCACCCCGGTCAGCCCGCCGAACAGGAACGTGACGAGGAACCCGATCGCGAACAGCATCGGGGTCTCGAACGTCAGCTGCCCCTTCCACATCGTGCCGATCCAGTTGAAGAACTTGATGCCGGTCGGGACCGCGATCATGAACGAGGTGATGGAGAAGAACGGCAGCAGCACGCCGCCGGTGGCGAACATGTGGTGCGCCCACACCGTCATCGACAGCCCGGTGATCGAGATGGTGGCCGCCACCATGCCGAGGTAGCCGAAGAGCGGCTTGCGCGCGAACACCGGGATGATCTCGGTGACGATGCCGAAGAACGGCAGCGCGACGATGTAGACCTCGGGATGGCCGAAGAACCAGAACAGGTGCTGCCAGAGCAGCGCGCCGTGGTTCGCGGGGTCGTAGATGTGCGAGCCGAGCTTGCGGTCGGCCTCCAGCGCGAACAGCGCGGCGGTCAGCACCGGGAACGCCGCGAGCACCATCAGGCTGGTCAGCAGCGCGTTCCAGGTGAAGATCGGCATCCGGAACATCACCATGCCGGGGGCGCGCATCGCGATGATCGTGGTGGTGATGTTCACCGCGGTCAGGATCGTCCCGAACCCGGACAGGATCAGCCCCATGATCCACAGGTCGGGTCCCAGGCCGGGCGAGTACGACGGCTCGGTCAGCGGCGCGTAGGAGAACCACCCGTAGCCGGGCGCCCCCTCCGGCATGATGAACGCCGCGAGGACCATGAGCCCGCCGAACAGGAACAGGTAGTAGGTCATCGCGTTCATCCGGGGGAACGCGACGTCCGGCGCGCCGATCTGGAGCGGGACGATCACGTTGGCGAACCCGAGGAACGTCGGGGTCGCGAACAGCAGCATCATGATCGTGCCGTGCATGGTGAAGAGCTCGTTGTAGACCTGGTTGCTCACGACCTGCTTGCCCGGCTCCATGAGCTCGGCCCGCATCAGCATGGCCATGATCCCGGCGGCGAGGAAGAACATGAACGACGTCGAGAGATACAGGTAGCCGACCATCTTGTGGTCGGTCGTCGCCAGCACATGGCCGATCCTGGTGCCCTTGCGGTGCCGTGCCAGCGCGTCGGCGACGCTGGTGTCGCGCCTCCCCTGTACCGCGGTCATCGGCGGCCCTCCCTCCCTCGCTCGTCCGAGCCCAACGGGCCACTTGCCGCGCTGGCCCCTTTCAAACGCCGGGAAGGCCCGGGAAAGGGCGGCTCCGGGTCCCGCGCCGGCCCGCGGTCAGGTGACGGCGCGCAGCGAGGCTCCCCGCAGCGTCATGGGGCGCCGCTCGGGGAACAGCTCGGGGCCCCGGCCGCCCGCCAGCTCGCTCAGCCGGTGCAGGAAGACGCCCTCGCGGAGCGCCCACGGGCACACGTCGAGCCGGTCGACGCCGAGGACGTCCATGACGCCGTCGGCCACGATCGCGCCGGCGAGGATCTGGCGGGCGCGCGACGCCTTCACCCCGCGCAGCCGCGCCCGCTCCTCGTAGGGCAGCCTCGCCAGCTTCGGGATCCAGCCGCGCAGGTCGCTCCGGTCGAGGTGGCGCTCCCGGTAGAGGCCCGCCTTCGCCTTGGGCGCGCCGCACAGCCGGGCGAGCTGGGTGAAGGTCTTGGACGTCGCGACGGCGCGGACCGGCGCGGGCCGCGCGGCGATCCCGATCACCGCCTCGCCGAGCACGGACCGGACGTGCTCGCCCAGCGCCCGGTACGTCCGCTTGCGGACGGGCGGGCCGGGCAGGTGGTGCCGGGTGAGGCGGCCCGCGCCGAGCGGCAGCGACAGCGCGATCTCCGGTTCCCGCCCGGCGCCGTAGGCCAGCTCCGTCGAGCCGCCGCCGATGTCGGCGAGCAGCATCGGCCCCGCCGACCACCCGAACCAGCGGCGCGCGGCGAGGAACGTCAGCCGCGCCTCCCGCTCGCCGGTGAGGAAGCCCAGCTCCACTCCCGTGGCGGCGCGGACCTCCGCGGTGACGTCGTCCCGGTTGGCGGCGTCGCGCAGCGCGGACGTCGCGTACGGGACGAGCTCGGTGACGTCGAGCGCCGCGGCGGCGGCCACCGACTCGCGCACCGCGGCGATCAGCCGGCCCACGGCGGGCCGGCCGATGACCCCGTGCCGGTCGGTGGCCTCGGCCAGCCGGACGGCGCTCTTCACCGACCGGACGGGCCGGGGCGGGAGGTCCGGGGCGAGGTCGGCGACGCGCAGGTGCGCCGAGTTGGAGCCGATGTCGAGCACGCCGAGGCGCAGGGGGCCGTCGTCCATGTGCACGCTTTACCCCTCATTTACGACCTCAGTCCGGATCGCCCGGCGTGCCGCCGCGCCGGACGGGACGGACGTTTCGCCCCGCCCGTCGGGGTAGGGCGGGCTGGGACGGGGCCACCGCGTCCGAGAGGGAGCAACGATGAAGGCTGTCACCTGGCACGGCAGGCGGGACGTCCGCGTCGACACCGTGCCCGACCCGACGATCAAGGAGCCGGACGACGCGATCATCAGGGTGACCTCGACCGGGATCTGCGGGTCGGACCTGCACCTGTACGAGGTGCTCGGCCCGTTCCTCAGCGAGGGCGACATCCTCGGCCACGAGCCCATGGGCATCGTCGAGGAGACCGGCCCCGACGTCGCGCACGTCAAGCCCGGCGACCGCGTGGTCATCCCGTTCAACATCTCCTGCGGCCGCTGCCACATGTGCGGCATGCGGCTCTACGCGCAGTGCGAGACGACGCAGGTCCGCGAGTACGGCTCGGGCGCGGCGCTGTTCGGCTACACCCGGCTCTACGGGCAGGTCCCCGGCGGGCAGGCCGAGTACCTGCGCGTCCCGCAGGCGCACTTCGGGCCGGTCAAGGTGCCGGAGGGGCCGCCGGACGAGCGGTTCGTCTACCTGTCGGACGTGCTGCCGACCGCGCGGCAGGCCGTCGAGTGGGCCGGCATCCCGGAGGGCGGGACGGTCACCGTGCTGGGCCTCGGCGCGATCGGCCAGATGTCCGCCCGGATCGCCCGCCACCTCGGGCACCGCGTGATCGCGGTCGACCTGGTGCCGGAGCGGCTGGAGATGGCGCGCCGGCACGGCGTCGAGGTGATCGACGCCGACGACGCCGACGACGTGCCGGACGCGGTCCGCCAGCTCACCGGGGGCCGCGGCACCGACTCGGTGATCGACGCGGTCGGCATGGAGGCGCACGGCTCGCCGGGCGCCAAGCTGGCGCAGACCCTCACCACGCTGATGCCGGGCAACTCCGCCGCGCCGGTGATGCAGCGCGTCGGCGTCGACCGGCTCGCCGCGCTCAACACCGCGATCGAGATCGTGCGCCGCGGCGGGACGATCTCGGTCATCGGCGTCTACGGCGGCATGACGGACCCGCTGCCCATGCTCAAGATGTTCGACAAGGGCATCGGGCTGCGCATGGGGCAGGCGCACGTCAAGCGGTGGATCGACGAGCTGCTGCCGCTGGTCTCCGACGACTCCGACCCGCTCGGCGTGATGGACCTCGCCACGCACCGCTGGCCGCTGGAGAAGGCGCCGCGGGCGTACGAGATGTTCCAGAAGAAGCAGGACGGCGCGATCAAGGTGCTGCTGCAGCCCGGCGCATGACGCGGCCCGGCTCCCCGATCGCGGCGGCGCCCCGATCGCGGC
>NZ_JBIQHY010000008.1:42246-92520 GCF_044508335.1 Actinomadura sp. | reverse complement strand
CCTCCTGTCATCGGGCCTCCTGTCATCGGGCGAGTCCGAGCACGAGCCAGCTCGCGTAGGCCGCCAGCGGGTAGGCGGCGGCCGCGGGGCGCGGCCACCGGGGCAGCCCCCGCGCGAACCTCCACGCGGCGAGCGCGGGGACGGCGAGCGGGGCGAACGCCGCTGCCGCCCACCGGCCGGGCGGGGCGAAGACGGCGAGCAGACCCGCCGAGAGCACCGGCACCGCGAGGGCGGCCGCCGCCGTTCCGGCGAGGCCGAGCGTCGTCACGTAGGTCCGCTCGCCGGGCCGCGGCGCGCGGGTGATCTTCCCGGCCAGCTCCACGTGCCCCGCGGCCGACACCGCGACGGCGACGGCGGCGAGCCCGTACCCGTCCGGGCCGTGCCCGCAGGCGTCCAGGTAGCCCGCGTAGAGGTAGAGGTGCAGCAGGACGGGCGCGGGCAGGCTCACCAGCAGGCCGGTGAACAGCCGGTCGGCCGGAGGCCGCCCCCAGCGCCGGTGGACGCCGACGGCCGCCGCCGCGTAGAGAAGCTGGACGAGCAGGATCCCGGCCCGCCACGGCCACGGCGCGTTCAGCGCCGCGATCGCCGCGGCCCCCGCGCCGTACAGCACGGCCAGGTCGCGGACGTGCACCGCGCCGGACGCCAGCGGGCGCCCGGGGTTGAACCGCCGGTCGTAGTCCAGGTCGCGGATGTCGTCGAGCGCCCGCATGAGCAGCAGGTCGAGGAACAGCGTCGCCGCCGCGACCGCCGTCCCGCCGCCGGGCCGCCACCCGGAGCCCGCGGGGTCGACCGCGGCGAACAGCCCGGTCACCCCGTACGCCCACGCCGCCGCGAACACCGCGGACGGCAGCGGCGGATGGCTCCCGCGGACGAACCGCCCGATCCGGGCCGCCCATTCCCTCAGCCCGCCGCGCACGTCGCCCGCGCTCGTCCCGGACGTCCGGCCCACGCTCATCGCGGGCGCCCCTCGGACCAGGTGAGCGGGAGCTGCCAGACGCCGCGCATGAACATGCCCTCCCGCCAGGCGAGGCGAGCGGGGTCCACGGCGAGGGCGAGGTCGTCGAAGCGCCGCAGGAGGGCGGTCAGCGCTATCTGGAGCTGGGCGCGGGCGTGGTGGGCGCCCAGGCACATGTGGCGCCCGTGGCCGAAGCCGAGATGCGGGTTCGGGGATCGGGCCGGGTCGAACTCGTCGGCGGCGGGGAAGGCCGCCGGGTCGCGGTTGGCGGCGTCGGTGAGCGGGACGACGACGTCCCCCCGCCCGAGGGGCGTTCCGGCGAGCTCGGCGTCGGCGAGCAGCACGTGCGGCTGCCCGCCGGTGCCGGCGAACCACACCCAGCGCAGATACTCCTCGACCGCGGACGGGACCAGCGCGGGCGCGTCGCGCAGCCGGGCCGCGAGCCCCGGACGCGTGACCAGGTCGAGGACGCACGATCCGAGGAAGGTGGACGTGGTCTCGCCGCCCGCCATCAGGAGCCCGGACCCGAAGACGACGATCTCCTCGTCGGACAGGTCCGAGCCGTGCACGAGCTCGGTGAGGAGATCGTCGCCGGGCAGCGTCCGGCGGGCCGCGACCAGCTCGGCGAAGTAGCCGTGCATGCCCTCGTGCGCGGCCTTCACCTCGGTGTCGGGGTAGTGCCCCGCCGACATCATCGCGCTCACCCACGGCAGCAGCAGGCCCAGGTCGCCGGCGGGGACGCCGAGCATGTCGCAGATGACCGCGTACGGGAACGGCGTCGCGAACCGGGCGAGCAGGTCGGCGGGCGGGCCGTCCGCCGCCATCCCGTCCAGGAGGCGGCCGGCGAGCGCCGCCATGCGGGGGCGGTCCGCCTCCGCGCGGCGGGCGGTGAACCGCGCCTGGACGGCCCTGCGGCGCCGGGTGTGCACCGGCGGGTCGCTGGTGACGAGGGCGAGGGACGCCGGGGTCCGGGCGAAGAGGGTGCCGCCGTGCCACGCCTCCCGGCTGAACCGGCCGTCGGCCAGCACGGTGCGGACGTCGGCGTGCCGGGTGACGAGCAGCGCGCCGCGGCCGGCCACCGCGGCCGGGACGAGCGGCCGCTCGCGGAGGAGCCGCAGGTGGCCCGCGTCCAGCGGGACGCCCGGGCGGTGCGGCAGGGGGAAGTCCATCGGTCTCCTTCAGGCGCTCAGCGGCGGGGGCAGCGACGTCTCCTCGGCGCGGCGGCCGCGGTCCGCGCACGGGGCGCGGCCGCTCGCCAGCCGCGCCGAGGTGAGAGCGGCGCGGAACAGCTGGATGCCGCGCGCCGAGCTGGGGTCGACGCCGGACAGGTCGCGGATGCGGTCCAGCCGGTAGTGCAGGGTGCGGCGGTGGATCCACAGCTCGCGGGCGGCGCGCTCGCGGTCGAGGTTGCAGGCGAGCAGCACCTCCAGCGTCCGCCGCAGGTCGGTGCCGGCGTCGAGCGGCTTCAGCACGGCGGCGAGCCGGCCGCGGATCGCGGGCTGCTCCAGGATCGCCAGTTCGACCAGCAGCTCGTCCGCCCGGTAGGGGCGGTCCTCGGCGTCGGGGATGGCCTTGGCGACGGTCAGCACGCGGGACGCCTCCTCCAGCGCGTCGGGGATGCCGGCGAGGCCGCGCCGGTACGCCGCCGCGGCGTGCACCGGGCCGGGGAGGGAGGCGGTGAACTCGGCGGCCAGCGCCTCGGCGCACAGCGGGTCGGCGGCCGGGAACAGCACGATGAGGCCGGACAGGTCGCCGGAGTAGAGGACGCCGTCCCAGGCGTCCAGGCGCTCGCTCGCCCGCTCCCAGCAGGACGCCGCCGCGGGCGCCTCGCAGAGCAGGACGAGGTAGGCGGGCGCGAGGCGGACGCCGGCCGCCTCGGCGATGACGCCGGCCGGGGCGCCGTCGATCAGGGTCTCGGCGAGCAGCCGGCGCAGCGGCCGCGACCTGCCCCCCTCGCGGGGCGCCTCCGCGTAGCCCTGGATGCACGCCTCCCGCGCGCCGATGGCGAGACGCGCCGCGTGCGCGGTCAGCTCGGCCAGCTCGGCGAAGCAGCCGGCGGGCGCGATCGCCCAGCAGGTGCGGGCGGCGGCGGCGAGCGCGAGGTCCCACACCTCGGTGAGCACCGGCAGCGGGATCGCCTGCCGCGCCGCGAGGACGCCGAGGTCGCGGAAGCGCCCGAGGTCCTCGTCGGGCAGCGGCTCGCCGGTGAGGACGAGGGCGATCAGCCGGGTGCAGTTCTCGCCGCGGTTCCCGAACATGGGGCCGGCGGCGCGCCGGATCGGCAGGTAGGCGGGATGGCCGTGCAGGGCCTCGCCGATCGCGGCGGCGACCCGGGGGCCGTTGGAGATGAGGATGTCGGAGAGTCCGCCGGGAGCGGTCATCGCGTCCTCTCCCTAGGCCACGGCCAGACGGAACCTGGGCATGTGGCCGACGGTCTCGTCGACCAGCCCGTGCAGTTCCCGGACGCAGCCCGGCTCACCGCCGAGTTCGTCGATGAGGCCGTGCGCCCGCTCGATCAGCGGCGCGACGGAGGCGGCGTAGGCGTCGATCACCTCGTCGTCGAGCATCCACGCGGTCAGCTCGGCGCGCGCGGCCGCCGAGTGCCGGGCGGCGGCGTGCAGCGCGAGCGCCTCCCGGCGCCGCCCGGCGGGCAGCGCGGACAGCAGCTGGACGAGCAGGTAGGTCGCGGTGCCGTTGGCGAGGTCCTCGTGCCGGCCGGACGCGAGGTCGCGCTGGTCGTTGACGAGCTGGCGCAGCACGCCGAGCGACCGCCCGAACGCCCGCCACCGGGCGACCCGGTCGCGGTCCGCTCCCGCCAGGCACGCCGCCGCGGCGGCCGCCATCGCGTACGGGGCGCCGGTCTTGCCCGCGTAGCTGTGCAGCACCGACTGCGGCGTGGCCGCCGCCGCGCGGCAGGTGAGGTCGCGGAGCTGGCCGTCCACGGCGTCCAGCCAGCCGCGCGACAGCTCCTCGCCGAGCGCGGCGCGGGTCGCGGCGGGCACCGGCAGGCCGGCCAGCAGCCGGGCGGGCAGGTGGCTGCCGACGGCGAGCGCGGTGAGCACCTTCGGGCCGGCGTCGGCGCCGGGCGCCCCGGGCGCGTCGGTCAGGTCGTCGAGGTACCGCGCGGACGCCCACCAGAGCAGGTGGACCACGGCGATCGGCGCCGCGGGCCCCGGCTCGCCGGTCTCCGCGCCGTGCACCATCATCGGCAGCGTGATCATTCCGCGCATGCCGGGACGCGACCCCTTGGCGCGGACGAGGTCGAAGAACTCCAGCAGGAACTCCGACATGGCGCCGCCGACCATCTCCCGGCCCTCGTCCAGGCCCATGGCGAGCCCCTCGGCGAGCAGCTCGCACAGCCGCGCGATCTCCACCTCGACCTCGGCGATCGCCCTCTCCTGGGCGGCCCTGCCGAACACTCCTTCGTCCACGTGCTGACTCCTCTGGTGCTGCGGGGTGTGTGCGGGCCGCGCCGGTGGCCGCCGGCGCGGCGCGTCATCGGGCGCGGTCGTCGCCCCCCTGTCCGGTCAGGACCCGGACCGTGCCGGCGCGCCCGTCCAGCTCGATCCATGCTCCGTCCGGGATGCGGGCGACGGCGCCGCCGACCGCGACCGCGGCCGGCACGCCGAGCAGCCGTCCCGTGACGGCGGTGTGCGACAGCAGGGTGCCGCGCTCGACGACCAGGCCGGACGCGGCGATCATGAGGGAGAGCCAGCCGGGGTCGGTCTCCCGGGCGACCAGGATCCGGCCGGCGCAGTCGGCGGGCGGGATGCCGGGGTCGAGGACGACCTTGGCGCGGCCCCGGACCGTCCCGCCGCTCGACCCGAGCCCGCGCAGCAGGTCGCCGGCCGGGCCGGCGGGGCCGCCGTCCAGGAGCCGGCGGTCGCCGGCCGGGCGGGCGCAGGCGAGGGCCGCGGCGACCGGGCGGCCGGCGGGGAGCGACAGCAGCGCGGGCGGGGGCGGCGCGTCCCGGTGGCGGTCGCGCTCGGCGCGCCGCACCGCCGCGAGGCCGCGCAGGCCGCACGGGCCGGAGCCGGGCAGGGTGCCGTCGAACGCGCCGATCACCTCCTCGACGGTGAGGTCGAGGACGTCCATCGGGTCGTCGAGCGCGCCCGCCGCGGCGAGGTCCTCGCCGAGGCGCCACAGGACCGTCCGGGACAGCCCGAACAGCTGGGTGCGGCAGAACCGGGTGTCCTCCCGCGTGCGGACCAGCCAGCGCGTCACGGCCAGCATCGCGTTCAGCACGGCGCGGCGGGCCGGGCCGCGGCACGCCGCGCGCAGCCGCCGCCGGGCCTCGTCCGCCGCCCGCGCCTCGTCGGCGCGGTTGCCGGCGGCGGTGGCGCCCTGCCGGACGAACGTCGCGAGCGTCCCGGCGAGCATCCAGGGCCGCTGCCGGGGCGTGGGCGCGTCGAGCTTGAGGTCGTGCACGGCGCGGTCGCCGTAGCGGCGCAGGTAGGCGCGCGCCTCGGCGGCCACGCGGGAGCCGTGCCGGCCGGCCTCGACGCCCTCCCACACGGCGCGCAGGCTCCGCTCGTCCGCCGGGTCGGCGGCGAGCAGCGCGGCCTTCAGGTCCGGGTCCTCCGCGGCGCGCTCGGCGAGGCCGATGGCCGCGCGCGCGGCGGCGAGCGACCGGTTCTCCCGGCCCCCGCACAGCAGGCCGACGAGCAGTTCGGGCCCGGCGTCCGCCCAGCGGCGCAGCAGCGCGGTACCGGCGCGCATGACGAGCAGGCCGTAGACGCTGTTCGCGAGCGTGACGCCCCAGCGCGTCGACGCCTCCGCCCACACCCGCCGGTACAGGGCGATCAGCTCGTCCGCCGGGCGCTCGGCGAGCGGCCGGGCCGCGGGGTCGTGGACCTCCGCCATCACGCCGTCCCACCAGCGCAGGAACCGCTTGGTCGCCCGCCGGTGCCCGGCCGCGCGGCAGACGACGGCGGGCAGGGAGGCGGCGGCCCGGAGCCGGGACCGGCGCCGCGCCGCGCGGGCCTCGCCGGTGATGCCCATGTTCTCCTCCCACCCGCCGCGGATGAGGTCGAACACGGGCAGCTGGCCGTGCAGCTCCTGCCAGTCGTCCAGCCGGTAGTAGACGCGGCCGTCGAGGTGCCCGACCATGCGCGCCAGCCGGTGCGCGTTCGCGCGGAGCCGCCGCGCGGGCACGCCCATCCGCCGGTACAGGTCGCCGAAGGCCAGCTCGTAGAACATGCGGGCCTGGGAGTAGGTGAGCGCGCCCGACACGCCCGGGAAGCTCTCGGTGATGTTGTGGTTGCCCCAGTGGACGCGGGGGCCGTCGTCCCGCGCGCTCGCCGCGAGCGGCCGCGCCTGGACGAGGTGGAGGGCTCCGTCGGGGGTGAACGTCCCCTCGATGTCCTGCGGGCGGCCGAAGTGGTCCTCCACGCGGGCGGCGAGCCCGGCGACCTGCTGCGCCTCCTCGTCGGTCAGCACGGGGGCCGTCCTCAGCTCCTCGGGCACCTCGGCCACTCTCGGGTCGGTCTCGCCGTCGGCGGGAGGTCCGACCATGCGCCGCTTCACCGCGACCTCGGTACGGACGGTGCCCGTCACCGGGTCCACGAAGTAGTGGTCGATGTCGGCCTTCTCCTGGACGACGCCCTCGCCGGTCCCGTACGCGGCGGCGATGATGTGGTGGCGCGTCCCGTCCCGGGGGTCGCGGGTGAACGCGACGAACGAGCGGGTCCCCGGGACCATCCGCTGGACGGCCACCGCGACCCTGGCGGCCGCCGGATCGACGCCCCGGTGCATCCGGTAGCGGACGGCCTCCGCCTTGAACGCCGACGCCCAGCAGCGCGCCACCGCCTCCAGCAGCCCGTCCCGCCGGACGTACAGGAAGCTGTCGCTCAGCCCGGCGAACGGGTCGTCGGCGGAGTCCTCTCCCGCGCCGTCCGGGCCCGGCACGACGCAGGCGCGCACGGCCGCCGTGCCGCCCGCGCCGATGCGCGCGTCGAACGCCTCCAGCAGCCCGGCGGCGAGGTCCCCGTCCGGGACGGCCTTGGCCAGCGCCGACGCCGCCGAGGCGCACCACTCCTCCACCGGCGCCGCGCCGGGCGGCGGGAGCCGCAGCGCGCGGAGCGCCCGGTCGAACTCGCCCGCGGGCAGGCAGAAGAACCCCGGGACGGGGAAGCCCGCCGCGCGCAGCGCCTCCAACCGCGCGAACTTGTGCCCGATCTCGCTCATCGTCACCACACTCCCGGCAGCACGCGCGGCCTCCCGGCGGCGTACTGCGCATAGCCCGGAACGTCGTCGAGCGCCCGCTCCTCCACCCGGATGCGCCGCACCACGGCGCAGGTCAGCAGGACCATCGCCGCCCCGGTCACCGGGCCGGGGAAGAACGCCGTGAAGCCGAGGTTGGCGAGCAGCATCCCCGCGTACGCCGGATGCCGGACGGCCCCGTACGGTCCGTCCGCGACCACCCGGTGGCCCTCCTGCCGCACGACGTGGTGCGAGTAGAACCGGCCGAGCGCGCGGATCGCGGCCTGCCGCAGCGCCACGCCCGCCGCGAACACGGCCGCGGGGGCGAGCAGCCACGGCGTCCAGCGGTCCCAGGGCGGGGGGCGCAGGGACGCGCCGGCGACCAGCAGCAGGCGGGCGGCCGCGTACGGGAGCAGCGTCCGGGCGTCGGCGGGCGGGGCGGCCGAGCGCCGGAAGGCCACCGGGACCTCCAGCAGCAGCCAGCCCAGATAGGCCGCGAGCATCCCCGCCGCGGCCGGCGCCGCCGTGCCGTCCCGGCCGGCGTGCAGGGCGATCCCGAAGGCCAGAACTCCCGCGCCCGGCACGAGCAGCAGGCGCGGCGCGACCATCGCGAACCTCATGCGGATCACCGCGCCCGGGTGCGCGCGTACTGCTCCGGGTCCACCGCGTACGCCTCGTAGGTGAGCGACCCGAGATCGGCTCCGGTGGAGGCGTCCGCCAGCTTCGCCGCGCAGTGGGACCGGCGCCCGGACAGGCGGGCGACGGGCCAGCGCAGCAGGAGCGGCACGTCGCGGCGCACCTGGTACGGGATGTCGATCCGCAGCATCACCCACAGCAGCGCCGCGTCCAGCGGGCGGCCGTGCTCCTCGTGCTCCAGCATCGTCGCGAACTGCCGGCCCGCCTCCACGATCTCCACGGGCCCGCGGAACGGGGAGCGCTCGCCCTCCGGCTGCAGCACCGCGGCCTCGACCACCGCCCGGCCGCGCCGCACCGGCTCGCCGACCAGGATGTTCTCCGGGCGGTTGCGGTGCACGAGCCGGGCCGGAGCCCGCCGCGCGGGAACCGCGGCCGCGGGCGCGCCGCCCGGCGCCGCCGGGTCGGTGTCGGTGAAAGCGATGGAGCCGCCGCACACCTCCCGGCCGGCCTGCCGCGCGGAGACCGCCCAGGCGCGGTTCGGGCCGGGGACGGGGCGGCAGGACAGCGTCGTGCCCCGGTCGAGCTCGCAGAACCGGGTGAAGTCGAGGCCGGCCACCACCCGCCCCGGGCGCCGCCCGCCCGCCCGCAGGCCGTCGGCGCGGACGGCGAGCTCCAGCAGGCCGCTGAACAGCAGCATGCCCGGCACGTGGTCGAGCGGGTGGTCGAAGTAGAAGGGATCCGACTCGTCGACCACCAGCTCGCGGAATCGCTCGATAACGGACGCGGTCATGCGCGCTCCCTCCAATTACCGGCCCCGGGCTCCTCGGCCCCACCTACCGAAAACGACCCGGAGGCCCTTCTCGGAAGGGCGGATTAGCCGAGCGGACGGCCGTCATCTTGCTACAGAAATGCGCATCGCTGAACTGCACCCCTGGGCAGTCCGGGCGGTGCCGGGCTGCCCAGTCCGGCAACGCGGCGCCCCCCGGGCCCGCCGCGCACGAGGCCGTCCGGCCCTGGAAACCGCATGTCAGCGTCCACTTGCACGGGGCGCCCCGGCGGCCGGGAGGGCCGACCGCGCACGTCACCGGTCCGCAATGCCGGGAGATAGGAGCGCGTTTCGGCGTACCATCACGAGCGTTTTACCGCACCGGTCGCACAAGATATATTTTCAAAATCTAGTTCAAATCAGGACGGATACCTCAAATCCTGTGAGGTTGCCCACAAATAATTGGCAGAATGCGGCCAGGCGCCCGCGACCGGTCCGGCGGCTCCGCGTACCCGCTGGACCGTTCCCGCCGGACCGCCCGCGGATCGCGCCCGCCGACCGGGGCCGTTCCGCCGCCGCGGCGCGGCGCCTGAGCCCGGCGCCCGGTGCGCCCGTTCCGGTGCGCCCGCCCGCACCCCCCGGTGCGCTTGTCAGTGCGCTGACAAACGCGGATCCGCGCGGTGAAGGCCGCTTAGTGTCGCAGATCACGCCGCGTGCCTAAGTTGATACGACCCGGGCGCCCGGAACGGCGTCCGCGCAACGCGATCGGGAGGTGGCACCGTGACCGCGGCGTACGAGGACACGTCCTCCGGCTCACCGGTCCTGGAGGGCCTCTCGGAGGAGCCGTGGCGCGACGTCCCGGCCGAGGAGGCGCGCTGGATGCGCCCCCGCCTCCCGGAGCTGCTCGGCGTGATGGTCGAGGGCGTGCTGCGGCACGTCCCCGAGTACGACCGGCCCGGCGACGCGGCGTACTGGCGGGTGGCCGAGGCCGCGGTCGCGCACGCGATGGAGCACTTCGTGCAGATGATCGCCGACCCCGACGCCTCCTGGAAGGAGGTGCACCAGGTCTTCTTCGACGTCGGCTACGGCGAGGCCGTCGAGGGCCGCAGCCTGGAGCACCTGCAGAACGCGATGCGGGTCGGCTCGCGGATCGCCTGGCGGCACCTCGCGGTCGAGGCCGAGCGGCTCGGCCGCCCGCACGCGCTGATCAGCCTGCTCGCGGAGGCGAACTTCGCCTACCTGGACGCGCTGGCGTCCGCGGCGGCGCACGGCTACGCGCGGGCCAGGGAGAAGGCGGCCGGGGAGCGCGAGCAGCGCCGCGGCCGGCTGCTGGCCCTGCTGCTGTCGGACCCGCCGGCGCCGCCCGAGGTCGTCCGCGAGCAGTCCGCCCGGGCCGGCTGGCCGCTGCCGCGGCGGCTCGCGGCGATCGTGCTGCGGCCGCGGCCGGGCAGCGGCGGCGAGGGCCCGGCCGGGCTGCCGCCGTCCCTGCTGACGGGGCTGGACCGCGGCCGCCCCTGCCTGGTCATGCCCGACCCGGACGGCCCCGGCCGGATCGACGAGCTGACCGCCACGCTCGCCGGCTGGACCGGCGCGATCGGCCCGTCGGTCCCGGTGGAGCAGGCCGGGACGTCGCTGCTGTGGGCGCGCCGCGCGCTCGACCTCGCGCCCGCCGCGCCGGTCCGCCGGGGGGCGCGGCGCGGCGGGGTCCTCGTCCGGGCCGAGGAGCACCTGCCGGACCTGCTGCTGCGCGAGGGCGGGACGCTCGCCGCGATCGTGGCGGCCCGGCGGCTCGCCCCGCTGGAGGAGGCCGGGCCGCGGCAGGGCCTGCGGCTCGCCGTGACGCTGCTGGAGTGCATGAAGCACGGATTCAACGCCACCGGCGCCGCCGAGGCCCTGTGCGTGCACCCGCAGACCGTCCGCTACCGGCTGGCGCAACTGCACGCCATGTTCGAGTCCGACATCGAGGACCCGGAGATCCGGCTGGAGATGATGCTCCTCCTGCAGACCTGGATCCGCCGCCACAGCGGCTGACCCGGTCGCGTCCTTCCTCGTCCGGGCCCGGAATCCGCTACGGTCGGGGTCGCCGCGTAGGCGAGGGGAAGGAAGACACAGAGCACATGGCCGAGAAGGTCATTCGCGTGGACGACATCGACGGCTCCGAAGGGGACGATGTCGTAAAGCGAGACTTCGAAGTCTTGGGTCGGACGTTCACGATCGACCTGAGCGATGACAACTACAAGCGGCTGAACGGGGTGCTGGAGGCGCTCGCGCCCTTCATCGAGAACGCCGCGGAGGTGAAGCCCGCCGGGAAGGGCCGCAAGTCCCGCGCAGCGAAGATCAAGGGCTACACGAACGGCGATGTCCGCGAGTGGGCATTGCGTCAGGACATCGAAGTCTCCGAACGTGGCAAGATATCGGATGAGGTCTATGCTGCATTCATCGAGGCACATCCGGACGCCAAGCCGGACGTAAGCTAGAGGGAGTCCCCGCATGGCACAGAAGGTGGAAGTCCTACTCGTGGACGACATCGACGGCGGAGAGGCTGACGAGACCGTCAGCTTTTCCCTCGATGGCACGTCTTATGAGATCGACCTGAGCAAGAAGAACGCCGCCAAGCTGCGCAACAGCCTGGAGCCGTTCGTGGCGAATGCCCGCAAGGCGCGCAAGACCACCGGCCGCGCCGGGCGCGGGTCGCGCACCGCGGGCAGCCGCGAGCGCTCCGCCGAGATTCGCGAGTGGGCCAAGAAGCAGGGCATCAAGGTCAATGAGCGGGGCCGTATCCCCGCCAATGTGATCGAGCAGTACGAGGCCGCGCACTAGCGGATCCGCGGCCGGCGGCGTTCCGGCACGACGCGAGGGGCCGGGGTGGAATTCTCACACCTCGGCCTCTTACGTGCGTACCATACGTGCGCACCGGGCAAATCGCCATTAGGAGATAATGCCCGGAATGATGTAAGACATCGCAATAGGCGGACACGAGGCAGCGGCTGAGGGGGCGGACCGGTTGGTACCTGCGCGGCGGTGGGAACGGGTCAGGTACTGGTTCGACCGGACGATGTCCAAAGGGACGCCCGCGCTCATCGGCTGGCTCGGCCTCGCCTCCGCGGCGCTGGTGCTGGTGGTGGCGACCGCGGCGGTCGTCATCGCGCCCCGCGACAGCGACGAGAACGGGCACTGGCCCGGCATGGTGTGGCGCAGCCTGCTGCGCACCCTGGACCCCGGGACGATGGGCGACGACACCGGCACCGGGCCGTTCCTGGCGCTGATGCTGCTGTCCACCATCGGCGGGATCTTCATCGTCAGCTCGCTGATCGGCGTGCTCACCACCGGCCTGGAGGCCAAGATCGGCGAACTGCGCAAGGGCCGGTCGCGGATCGTCGAGCAGGGCCACACCGTCCTGCTCGGCTGGTCGGAGCAGGTCTTCACCGTCGTCGCCGAGCTGGTCGAGGCCAACCAGGGCAAGCGCCGGTCGTGCGTGGCGATCCTCGCGAACCGCGACAAGGTGGAGATGGAGGAGGCGATCCGCGCCCGGGTCGGAGACCTCGGCCGCACCCGGATCGTGTGCCGCACCGGCGACCCGCTGAAGGTCGCCGACCTCGACCTCGTCAGCCCCGGCACCGCGCGGTCCATCCTCATCGTCACGCCGGAGCTGGAGGACGCCGACACCCGCGTCATCAAGGTGCTGCTGTCGCTCGGCGCCCGGACCTGGGGGCGGCGCCGGCCGCACGTCGTCGCCGCCGTGCACGACCCCGCGAACCTGCCCGCCGCGCGGCTCGCCGGCGGCGACCTCGCGCACATCATCGACGCCGACGACGTCACGATCCGGCTGATCGTGCAGTCGCACCGCCAGTCCGGCCTGTCGCAGGTCTGCACCGAGCTGCTGGACTTCGCCGGCCACGAGTTCTACATGCGGCCCGAGCCCGCCCTCGCGGGCATGCCGTTCGGCGAGTCGCCGGCCGCCTACGAGCTCGGCGTCCCGTCCGGCCTGCGGCGCGCCGACGGCACCGTGCTGCTCAACCCGCCGATGGACACGGTGATCCGCGCCGACGACGAGATCATCGTGCTGGCCGAGGACGACCTGCTCATCCGGCTCGCCGACGGGCCGGCCCCGCCCGTCCGGGAGGAGGCGATCAGCACCGCCACGGCGCGGGAGCCGGTGCCCGAGCGCACCCTGATGCTCGGCTGGAACCACCGGGCCCCGAAGATCATCGAGCTGCTGGACGAGTTCCTCGCCCCCGGGTCCGAGATCATGGTGGCCGCGCCGCGCGAGGACCCGACCGGAGACCTCGCCGCGGTCGCCAACCTCAAGATCGACTTCGTCCGCGCGGAGCCGACCGAGCGGCCGGCCCTGGAGGCCCTCGGCGTCGGCTCCTACCAGAAGGTCATCGTGCTGTCGGACGCCTGCTACGACCCCGGCCACGCCGACGCCCGCACCCTCGTCACGCTGCTGCACCTGCGCGACATGGGGAACGCCCTCCAGGAGGGCCGGCGCTCCGCAGAGGGGGCGGCCCACGCCCCCGGATACCCGTTCGCCATCGTCAGCGAGATCAACGACGACGCCAACCGGGAGATCGCACAGGTCACCAAGGCCGACGACTTCGTGGTCAGCGAGAAGCTGATCAGCCTGATGATGACCCAGCTGAGCGAGAACCGGCACCTGTACGACGTGTTCGTGGACCTGCTCGACCCGGCAGGCTCGGAGATCTACCTCAAACCCGCGGGCGACTACCTGGTGCCGGGCGCGGAGGCCAACTTCGCGACGCTGATCGAGTCGGCGCGGCGGCGCGGCGAGATCGCGCTCGGCTACCGGCTGACCGCGCGGTTCCACGAGCCGCCCGGCTACGGCGTGGTGCTCAACCCGGACAAGGCGGCGCCGCTCACGCTGTCGGCCGACGACCGCGTCATCGTGCTCGCCGAGGACTGACCCCCGGCGCGTCGGCGGGCACGGCGAGGTCGTGGCCCGCCCGCAGCGCCCTCGTCACCCGCTCCCGCAGGGCCGTCTCGGCCCGGCGGGCGTCCTCGGCCAGGCCGCGGATCTCCGCGCCCGCCATCTCGTCCCCGACGGTGCTCGCCAGCAGGTCCCGGTAGCGGGCGTTCTGCTCCGGCAGGCCCTGCAGCACCTTCGCCTCGTGGTAGGCGTCGTCGGCCTCGCGGGCGCGGCGGGCGTACGCCTCCAGCGCCTCGATCCGCCCGGTCACCGAGCGGACCGACAGCTCCAGGGCGCGGTCCTGCGGCTCCAGCAGCGCCCGGACCCGCGGGGACAGCCGCTCGGGCTGCTGGGCGAGGCGCTCGCGGCGCAGCCGGGTGTGCTCGGCGAGGGCGCCCGCGACGGCCCACTCCTGGCACGGCAGGACGACCGCGTTGTTGACGTCGTCCAGCAGCCCGGCGCCGTGCGCCTGCGACCGCAGGACGTCGTCGATGGCGCGCTGGGCGCGGACGAGCAGCCGCGCCGCCGGCCCGTCGAAGTCGGCGGGCAGCAGGTAGCGGCCGTGGTGCTCGCGCGCGGCGCGGGCGGCGGCCGGCTCCCGCACGTGCCGCAGCGCGCCGATCACCCAGCCGGCGAAGCTCACCGCCGCGAGGACGGCGACGGCCCGGACCTGGCCGGACAGCAGCAGGATGATCTGCAGCGCCGGGGTGAGCATCATCGCGAGGACGGGCAGCCGGCCCCAGCGCACCGCGCCGCCCAGCAGCTCGTCGTCGTCCAGCGAGGCGAGGAAGCACATCCGCAGCCAGCCGCCCGGCAGCACGCCGTAGAAGACGGCGAACGCCGGGATCCACACCAGCCGCGCCAGCACAGTGGCGGCGCGCAGCCGCGGCGGCGGGGGCGGGGGCAGGCACGCCGCGACCAGCCGCTCCGGCGCCGCGGCGAGCAGCGCGCGGTCGTCGCCGCCGATGGCGGGATCGAACACCGGACGGGGACGGTTCTCGACGTTCATGGCGACTCCCGTACTCCCGGCGTCATGGCCGTGCAGGTGTTCATTCCACGCAGAGCGGTCGATAACCGTCCCGGAATCGCGAGAGACACCGGCCCCGCCGGGGTAGGAGGATCTTGACCGGAGGCGCCCCCGGCGGCGCCTGCGGGCGGTCGCGTGCGGAGGGAGGCCGGGTGAACGGCGCGCTCGGGCTGCTTGCCGTGCTGGTGCTGACGGCCGCGACCGGCTACTTCGTGGCGCAGGAGTTCGCGTTCGTCACCGCGGACCGCCCGGCGCTGGACCAGCGGGCCGCCGAGGGCGACCGGGCGGCGGCCCGGGCGCTGCGGGTGATGGGCCGGCTCTCCTTCATGCTGTCCGGCGCGCAGCTCGGCATCACCGTCACCGCTCTGGTCGTCGGGTTCATCGCCAAGCCGGCGCTGGCCGACCTGCTGGACCCCGTGCTGCGCGCGGCCGGGGTCCCGGACGCGGCGGCGGGCGGCGTGGCGGTCGCGGCCGGGTTCGCCATCGCCACCGTGATCCAGATGGCGCTGGGCGAGCTCTTCCCCAAGAACCTGGCGCTGGCCAGGGCGGAGCCGATGGCCCGCGCGCTCGCCGCGTCCACCCTCGCCTACCTGGCGGTGGCGGGGCCGCTGATCAGGCTGTTCGACGCGTCCGCGAACCGGCTGGTGCGCGCGGCCGGGATCGAGCCGGTGGAGGAGCTGCACCACGGCGCGACGCTGGAGGAGCTCGGGCACATCATCGGCGAGTCCGGCGGGCAGCTGCCCGAGGGGCAGGTGGACCTGCTGGAGCGCGCCCTGGTGTTCTCCGAGCGCGACGCCGAGGAGGTGATGGTGCCGCGGGTGGACGTGGTGACGGTGCCGGCGTCGGCGCGCGCCGCCGAGCTGAGCGACGTGGTCTCCGCGAGCGGGCACACCCGCTACCCCGTGCTCGGCGACGGCGTCGACGACGTCGTCGGCGTCGTCGGGCTGGAGGAGCTGATCACGCTCGGCCCGCAGGACGCCGCGCGCACCGCGGTCGGCGACATCGCCCGTCCGCCGCTGCTGCTGCCGTCCTCGCTGCCGCTGCCGGAGGTGGTGCTGCGGCTGCAGGGCGCGGCCGAGCCGATGGCGTGCGTGGTGGACGAGTACGGCGGCTTCGCCGGCATCGTGACCTGGGAGGACGTCGCCGAGGAGCTGGTCGGGGAGATCGCCGACGAGAACGAGCTCGGCGAGGACCTCGCGATCCGCGCCGGCGAGTGGTGGACGACCGACGCCGGGCTGCGGATGGACGAGGTCGCGCACGAGACCGGCATCGCGCTCCCCGACGGCGACTACGAGACCGTGGCGGGGCTGCTGCTGAAGGAGCTCGGCCGGGTGGCGCGGCCCGGCGACGTGGTCCGCGTGGACCTCCCGCCGACCCGGCTGGACGAGCCGCCCCGCACGGCGGTGGTCGAGGTCCTGACCGTCCACCGGCACGTGCCGGAGCTGATCCGCATCCGCACCGTCGAGACCGCCGGGGAGGACCGGTGAACCCGGGGCTCGGCGCGCTCGTCACGCTGGCGCTGCTGGCGGGCAACGGGTTCTTCGTCGCCACCGAGTTCGCGCTGGTGGCGGCGCGGCGGCCGCGGCTGGAGCGCGCGGCGGCGCGCGGCGGGCGGGCCGCGGCCGCCGCCGTCGCCGGGATCGACGAGCTGTCGCTGACGCTCGCGGGCGCGCAGCTCGGCATCACGATGTGCTCGCTCGGCCTCGGCCTGGTGTCCGAGCCGGTGTTCGCGGGGGCGCTCGCCCCGCTGTTCCACTCCGCCGGGCTGCCCGGGGCCGCCGCGCACGCGGTCGCGTTCGTGCTGGCGCTGGCGCTGGTGACGTTCCTGCACATGGTCGTCGGCGAGATGGCGCCGAAGTCGTGGGCCATCGCCGACCCGGAGCGCTCGGCGGCGGTGCTCGGGCTGCCGTTCCGCGCGTTCACGACCGCCGCCCGCCCGGTGCTGGCCGTCCTGAACGGCACGACGAACCTGCTGCTGCGCGCCGCCGGCGTGCGGCCGGCCGACTCGCGGGAGGTCGCCCGCACGCCCGAGCAGCTGCGCAGCATCGCGCAGGAGTCGCGGCGGCTCGGGCTGATCGAGGAGAGCGAGCTGACGCTGCTGACCACCGCGCTGGACGCGCCGCGCGCCCCGCTGGCCGGGCTGGTCGTCCCGGTGTCCGACATCGTGTCGGTGCCGCCGGAGGCGTCCCCGCAGGAGGTCGTCGACACGGCCGCCGGCACCGGCCACACGCGGATCATGGTGCGCGGCCCGGGCGGCGCGGGGGCGGCCCGCATGGTGCACGTCCGCGACGCCTACCTGGCCCGCGCGCGGGGCGCCGCGACGCCGGCCGGGGAGCTGGCGCATCCGGTTCCGGCGATGCCGGTCTCCACGCCGGTGGGCGAGGCCGTCGCGATCCTGAAGTCCCACCACAGCCATCTGGGCCTGGCCATCGGCCCGGACGGCCGGCTCGCGGGCCTGGTCAGCCTGGACGACCTCCTCACCACGCTGCTGACCGTCCGCTGAACCCCGGAGATGTCAACGTTGGTTGACAGGCCCGGGTCTGTCAACCTACATTGACACCATGAGCGACGGAGTGACGCTCGCCCGGGAGGCGAGCAGCCGGGATCCGGCGGTCGGCCTGCGGGCCGTGCGGGCGCTGCGCGAGCTGGCCGAGCGGCTGGAGGCGCTGCAGGTCGCCAGCGCCCGCGACCAGGGCTGGTCCTGGCAGGAGATCGCGGTCTGCCTCGGCGTGAGCCGGCAGGCCGTCCACAAGAAGCACGGCGGCGGGCGCCGCCTTCTCAAGAAGGAGCAGTGAGGATGTTCGAGCGTTTCACCGGGCCCGCCCGCGAGGCCGTCGTCGGCGCCCAGGGAGAGGCGCGGGCCCTGCGCGACCACCACATCGGCACCGAGCACGTCCTGCTCGCCATGGTGCGGGGCGACGACCCCATGGGCCGCGCCCTCCGCGAGCACGGGCTGGCCGCGGACGACCTGCGCGCCCGTATCGCCCGCGTCAACGGGACGGGCGGCGAGGTCCTCGACCCGGAGGCGCTGAAGAGCATCGGCATCGACCTCGACGCCGTCCGGGAGGCCACCGAGGAGAGCTTCGGCGAGGGCGCCCTCGACGTCCCCGCGGGGAAGCTGGACCGGTACCGCAGGGGGCACATCCCCTTCACGCCGAAGGCCAAGAAGGCCCTGCAGCTGAGCCTGCGGCACGCCATCCGGCTCAAGCAGAAGGAGATCGGCAGCGGGCACATCCTGCTCGGCATCCTGCACGACGAGGACTTCCTGTCGGTGCGGCTGGCGAAGGAGGCGGGCGCGGACGTCGCGGAGCTGCGCGCGCACGTCGAGCGGCTGCTCACCTCCGAGGCCGCCTGATCAGCGCCCGAACTGATCGGTGAGGACGGCGACGCAGGCGCGCCTGCGGAGCGGGTCGTCCGGGAAGCGCCGCCGGCACTCCCTCGCGATCCAGGACGGGGGCCGGGCGTGCGTCTCGTGCGCCTCGTGCTCGGTCGGATGCCCGGGCGTGCGCTTGTGCGTGTGCTTCGCGGGCGGGCGGGGACGCGGCCTGTGCGGTGCGGCGGGGCGGCGGTGCTCGGGAGCGGAGCGGCCGCGGCGGGGAGCCCGCGTCGTCTGATGCGCGGCGGACGCCCCGGCTCCGGGCCTCGTGACCCCCGGCGCCGGCCGGTGCGGCGGCGCCGCGGACGGCTTCGCGGAGGGCGACGGGGTGGCGGCGTCCGGTCCGGTGGTCCGGGCCGGGACCGCCGGGGTCGCCGGGCTCGCCGCGTAGCCGATCGCGAGGACGAGTCCGGCGCCGAGGACGAGCGCCAGCGCGGGCAGGACGGCACGGCGCCGCCCGGGCGGGCTCGGCTCGGCGCGGGTGAATCCGGCGGGCGGGAGGCTGGAGGAGAGGCGCACCCTCCGATGCTCACGCCGCGCACCCGGCCGGACACGGAGAATGCCCGCTACCGTTGCCGCCTTGATACACGATGAAGCACGGTCACCTCGGTGCGCGGGTCACCGCCCCGCGAGGAGCTCCACCACGGGGGCGAACTCCTCCATGAAGGGGGAGGAGACCGACACGTACGACACGCCCAGCTCATCCCGACGCCGGGCCAGCGTGTCGGCCATCTCGCGCGGCGTGCCGGACAGCATCGCGATCGCGCCGGACTTCGCCATCGCGGCGGGATCGACCCCCATCTGCCCCTGGAGCCAGTCCGGCACCTCGTCGCCGACGACGTGCACCTGGGTGCACAGCTCCAGGTCGTCGAACCGCTCCCCCGCCGCCCGCCGGACGGTGCCGACGTATCCGGCGAGCTCCGCGTCCCCGGTCAGCGGCGGGACGCCGAACGCGACGGTGTCCGCGCGCCGCGCGGCCAGCTCCAGCATCCGCGGCCGGGACCCGGCGACGAGCACCCGCGGCGGGCGGCCCGTCCCGGCGAACAGGCCCTCGGGCGGCCGCCCGACCGCGTCGATCGCCTGTTCCACCTGGGCGATCCGGTCGGCGGGGGCGCCGTAGGGGACGCCGAAGAGCGCCGCGTCGTCCTCGCCGCCCGGCCGGCCGGCGCCGATGCCGAGCTCGAAGCGGTCGCCGGTCGCGAAGGCCATCGAGGCCGCCTCCCAGGCGACCATGTGCGCGGGCCGGGTCGCCGCGGAGAGCACGAACGTGCCGACCCGCAGCGTGCTCGTCGCGCCGGCCGCGGCGGCGAGCGCCGCCGCCGGCATGGCCGTGCCGGACGTGTCCGGGGTCAGCAGCGTCGCGTAGCCGAGCTCCTCGGCGCGGCGGGCCTGCGCCGCCCAGTGCGCGCCGTCCCGCGCCCATGCCGCCATCACCCCGAACCGGAACAGCCGATCGGCCATCGCACTCGCCTCCCGTGACGCGCTTCGCTTCACCCCAGTTTGAGTGAGCGCTCACTCATTCGTCAAGGCGCACCGCCCCGCTTCGGGCTGCGCGGCGCCGTCCGCGCGGTGCGTCTCAGCCGGCCGGGGCGACGGTGAACCGGCGCAGGCGCAGCGCCGGGTTCTTCTCCCGGACGGCGGCGATCCGCTCGGGCGAGACCTCGCCGTAAGCGACGCCCGGCCCCTCCCCCAGCCCCGCCGCGACCACGCCCATCGGGTCGACGATCATGCTGTTGCCGGCGCCCGCCGGGGCGCACTGGCCGGCCGCCGCCACGTAGATCGTGTTCTCGATCGCGCGGGCGCGGACCAGCGTCCGCCAGTGGTCCTCCTTCAGCGGCCCCGGCACCCAGTCGGCGGGCAGCGCCAGGACGTCGGCGCCCGCGTCCACGATCCGCCGGGTCACCTCGGGGAACCGGACGTCGTAGCAGGTCTGCAGGCCGAACGTGACGCCGCCGACGGCGAACGTCTCCGGGTCGCCGATCTCGCCGGGCCGGACGATGTCCGACTCCCGGTACCCGAACGCGTCGTACAGGTGGAGCTTGCGGTACTCGGCGACGACCTTCCCCGCGGGGCTCACGGCGACGAGGGTGTTGGAGATCCGGTGGGCGGGGGCCGGAGGACGGCCCGGGTCGTCCAGCCGCTCGTTCATCCCGGCGACGAGGTGCACGCCGTGCCGCCGGGCCAGATCGCCGAGGCCGCCGACGAACGGGCCGTCCAGCGGCTCGGCCGAGTCGACGAACCGGCCGTCCATCTTCGGCGCGGTGAACATGGCGAACTCGGGGAACACCACGACCTGCGCGCCGCGCCCGGCCGCCTCCCCGGCCAGCTCGCCGATCACCGCGAGGTTCTCGTCCTTGTCGACGCCGGGCGCGAACTGCGCCACCGCGACCTGCACCATCGCCTGCCTCCCCTACATCCGGTCGACGCCGGTCACCCGGATCACGGCCTCGCCCTCCCGGTCGGAGCCCGCGAGGTCGACCTCGGCGCTGATGCCCCAGTCGTGGTGCCCCTCCGGGTCGTCGAACACCTGCCGGACCCGCCACAGCGCGTCCTCCGGGACCTCCTCGATCTGCAGCAGCTTCGGCCCGCGCGCGTCGGCCCCGGTGAGCAGCTCGCCGTGCTCGGCGAAGTACGCCTCCATGGCGTCCTCCCACGCGTCGGCGCCGAAGTCGGGGTCGAGCTCGCCCAGCTCCTCGTACCGCTCCAGCGCGGCCAGCTCCACCCGCCGGAACATCGCGTTGCGGACCAGCACCCGGAAGGCCCGCGCGTTCGCGGTCACCTTCGCGACGCGCTCCTCGATGGGCTCGTCCAGGTCCTCGTCGGCCGGGTTCGCCAGCTGCTCCCACTCGTCCAGCAGGCTGGAGTCGACCTGGCGGACCAGCTCGCCCAGCCACTCGATCAGGTCGATCAGGTCGTCGGTCTTGATCGACTCCGGGACGGTCTGCTGCAGCGCCTTGTACGCCCCCGACAGGTACCGCAGGACGAGCCCCTCGGCCCGCGCCAGCTCGTAGTACCCGATGTACTCGGTGAACGTCATCGCCCGCTCGTACATGTCGCGCACGACCGACTTGGGGCGCAGCGGATGGTCGCCGACCCACGGGTGCCCGGCCCGGTAGATCTCGTACGCGGCGTCGAGCTCGTCCTCCAGCGGCTTCGGGTGGTCGACGTCCTGGAGCAGCTCCATGCGCTCCTCGTACTCGATGCCCTCGGCCTTCATCTCCTGGACGGCCTCGCCCCGCGCCTTGTTGACCTGCGCGGCGAGGATCTGCCGCGGATCGTCCAGCGTCGCCTCGATCACCGACAGGACGTCCAGCGCGTACGAGGGCGACGCCGGGTCGAGGATCTCGAACGCGGCGAGCGCGAACGTCGACAGCGCCTGGTTGAGCGCGAAGTCCTCCTGCAGGTCGACGGTGATCCTGGCGTAGCGCCCCAGATCGTCGGGCTCGGGCAGCACCTCCACGACCCCGGCCGCGAGCAGCGACCGGTAGATCGCGATGGCCCGCGAGATGTGGCGCCGCCGCGCCGCCGGCTCCTCGTGGTTGTCGGTCAGCAGCCGCTTCATCGCCTGGAACGCGTTGCCCGGCCTCGCGATCACCGACAGGAGCATCGCGTGGCTGACCTGGAACCGGGACCGCAGCAGCTCCGGCTCGGCCTCCTGCAGCTTCTTGAAGACCTCCTCGTCCCACCCGACGAACCCCTCGGGCGGCTTCTTGCGCTGCACCTTCCGCCGCTTCTTCGGGTCTTCCCCGGCCTTGGCCAGCGCCTTCTCGTTCTCCACCACGTGCTCGGGCGCCTGCGCCACCACGTACCCGACGGTGTCGAACCCCGCGCGGCCGGCCCGCCCGGCGATCTGGTGGAACTCCCGCGCCCTGAGGCGCCGCACCCGGTGCCCGTCGTACTTGCTCAGCGCGGTGAACACGACGGTCCTGATCGGGACGTTGACGCCCACGCCCAGGGTGTCCGTCCCGCAGATGACCTTGAGCAGCCCGGCCTGCGCCAGCCGCTCCACCAGCCGCCGGTACTTGGGCAGCATCCCCGCGTGGTGCACGCCGATCCCGTGCCGCACGAACCGGGAGAGGTTGCGCCCGAACTTCGTCGTGAACCGGAAGTTGCCGATCAGCTCCGCGATCCGGGCCTTCTCCGCCTTGGTGCACACGTTGATGCTCATCAGCGCCTGGGCGCGCTCGATCGCCGCCGCCTGCGTGAAGTGCACCAGGTAGACCGGCGCCTTCTGCTCGGCCAGCAGCTCCTCGATCGTCTCGTGCAGCGGCGTCACCCGGTAGTCGTAGATCAGCGGGACGGGCCGCTCCGCCGACGTCACCAGCGCCGTCGGGCGCCCCGTCCGCCGCGTGAGGTCCTTCTGGAAGAACGAGACGTCCCCGAGCGTCGCCGACATCAGCAGGAACTGCGCCTGCGGCAGCTCCAGCAGCGGTATCTGCCACGCCCACCCCCGCTCGGGCTCGGCGTAGAAGTGGAACTCGTCCATCACCACGACGCCGATGTCGGCCTCGGCGCCGTCCCGGAGCGCGATGTTGGCGAGCACCTCGGCGGTGCAGCAGATGATCGGCGCGTCCGAGTTGACGCTGGCGTCGCCGGTCATCATCCCGACGTTGTCCCGCCCGAACATCTCGCACATGTCGAAGAACTTCTCCGACACCAGCGCCTTGATCGGCGCCGTGTAGAACGCGACCTGGTCCCTGCCGAGCGCCGCGAACAGCGCCCCGGCCGCCACCAGGCTCTTCCCCGACCCGGTGGGCGTCGAGAGGATCACGTTCGCGCCCGACACCACCTCGATGAGCGCCTCCTCCTGCGCGGGGTACAACGTGATCCCGCGCTGCGACACCCACCGCTCGAACCCCTCGAACAGCGAATCGGCGTCGGCGTCGTTTCCGGAGGGAAGCTCATCGATAAGACTCACCCCTCCATCCTGCCCCCTCGTCCCGACCGCCCGTGCCACCGAAGCGGATCACACCAGGGGGTGCCCGTACTCGGCCGCCAGAGGCTTGAGGTCGGGTTCACCGAACGCCTCGCGCATCTCGGCGAAGGCCGCGGCCTTGTCCTCGCCGAAGCGCCGCACATGGAGGGCATACGTGTCGGCGGACACGAACGTGGGCGGATTGGTCTTGCTGTGGAACTTGTCCGCGTACATGACCAGCCGCTCCTCGGGGGTCTCGGCCACGTAGTCGCCGGGAGGCACGGGGAGCCCCTGCCGCACGATGTCGTCCCGGGTCAGCCCCATACCGGTATGGCAGGAACAGAACCGGCAGAGCGCCTCCGGGAACCCCTCGGCCGCGAGGAGCTCGTGCCCGAGCACCCCATGCCGCACATATCGCGCGTGATCGAACCTTCCGGTCGCGTCGTACAGCCGGTAGACCCCCACGTCGTGCAGCAGGCACCCGGCCCGCACCAGGTCCGCGTCCACCCCGGCCCCGGCCCGCCGCATGATCTGCTCGGCGACCCGGCACACGATCACGCAGTGCGTCCAGACCAGTTGGAACGCCTCCCGCCCCGGCGCCTGCCGCTCGTGCAGCGCCCGGATCTCCTCGTCCCGCGGAATGCGCATCCGGAAAGCCTAGAGCCGCCGCCGTCCGGGTTAGGCGGCGCCCGTCCGGCAAGAAAGGGCTGGACGACCAGAGGAACCTGGAAGGGACGGCCAGATGGCGAAGAACGATCCGGCGGACCGGGGACCCGGGGCGAGTTCGGGGCAGGAGGAGCAGGCTCACGAGCGGGTCGTGCCGGGGACCGGGAGCGCCGATGAGGGATATGAGTCGGACGCCGCCGCGGGGACGCGGGGCGGCGACCCGATCGCCGGGGTGGAGGAGGAGCCGGACGAGCCGTGAGCCACGGCGCCGCCGCGCGCGGCCCCGGACATGAAGATGCCCCCGGGGGCGCCCCCCGGGGGCATCTTCATGTCCCTTTCGGCTTCATGTCCCCATCGGCGCGGCCGCTACGGCGTCACGCCCTCGGACCTGGCGACCAGGCGTGCCAGGGTCCCGGCCATCTCCTCCTGGCGGGCGGCCATCTTGCCCAGCTCGCCCATGATCAGGTTCACCGCCGAGCCCAACTCCTGGCTGAACTCCTGGCGGACGGCGCGGAACTCCTGGCGGACCTCCTGCCTGAACGAGGCGAAGTCGTCCTTGGTGACGAAGTCCTTGAGGTCGTCCTTGGTGGCCAGGTCGGCGAGGGTGACCTGTTCGAGGGGCTTGGGCGACATGACGGGCATGCTACCTCTCCTTCTGGTCCTGTGCCGCGGGAGTGCGACGCCTCAACCTGACACACCCCGAGGACTCTCGGTCGCCATTCGATCACACTTAGCCACAAGGGGCCACCTGCGGATCACCCCGCCCTCCAGTCGCCTTCCCTTGGGTCCTCCCTAGGGGAAGGTGGAGGCGGAACCCCTCCCGGTGGAGTTGGGCGGGGGTGGGTCTCACGTGGTCACTTCGGTCTGGTCACCGGCCCAGAGGGTGTGGAACGAGCCTTCCCGGTCCACGCGGCGGTAGGTGTGCGCGCCGAAGTAGTCGCGCTGGCCCTGGGTCAGCGCGGCGGGCAGGCGGTCGGCGCGCAGGGAGTCGTAGTAGGCGAGGGCCGTGGAGAAGCCGGGGGCCGGGATGCCCAGGCGGGCGGCGGTGGCCACGACCTCGCGCCAGGCGTCCTGGGCGTCGCCGACGGCCTCGGCGAAGTGGGCGTCGGTGAGCAGGGTCGGCGTCTGCGGGTCGGCCTCGTAGGCGGCGCGGATGCGGTCCAGGAAGCGGGCGCGGATGATGCAGCCGCCGCGCCAGATCGCCGCCATCGCGCCGAGGTCGATGTTCCAGCCGTACTCGGCGCTGCCCGCCTGGATCTCGTGGAAGCCCTGCGCGTAGGCGACGATCTTGGACGCGTAGAGGGCCTTCTCGACGGCGTCGGGCAAGGACGAGTCGGCGGCGGCGCCGCGGGACGGGCCCGGCAGGTTCCGGGACGCCTCGCGCAGGGCCGCGTGGCCCGAGACCGCGCGGGCGAAGACGGCCTCGGCGATGCCGCCGACGGGGACGCCCAGGTCGAGGGCGGTCTGGACGGTCCAGCGGCCGGTGCCCTTCTGCTCGGCCTGGTCGAGGACGACGTCCACGAACGGCTTGCCGGTGGCGGCGTCGGTGTGCGCGAGGACCTCGGCGGTGATCTCGATGAGGTAGGACCCGAGGCGGCCGGTGTTCCAGGTGCGGAAGACCTCGGCGATCTCGGCGGGCGCGAGGCCGGCGGCGTGCCGGAGCAGGTCGTAGGACTCGGCGATCAGCTGCATGTCGGCGTACTCGATGCCGTTGTGCACCATCTTCACGAAGTGGCCGGCGCCGTCGGGGCCGACGTGGGTGCAGCAGGGCGTCCCGTCGACCTTGGCGGAGATGTCCTCCAGGAGCGGGCCGAGGGCCGCGTAGGACTCCGCGGAGCCGCCGGGCATGATGCTCGGGCCGTGCAGGGCCCCCTCCTCGCCGCCGGAGATGCCGGTGCCGACGAAGTGCAGGCCGCGCTCGCGGAGGGCGGCCTCGCGGCGGCGGGTGTCGAGGAAGTTGGCGTTGCCGCCGTCCACGATCATGTCGCCGGGCTCCAGCAGCGGGGCGAACTCGTCGATGACGGCGTCGGTCGGGGCGCCCGCCTTCACCATGATGACCAGGCGCCGCGGGCGCTCCAGGGACGCGACGAACTGCTCCGGCGTCTCGGCCGGCAGGAACGTGCCCTCGTCCCCGAACTCCTCCACCAGCGCCTTGGTCCGGGCCGCGGTGCGGTTGTGGACGGCGACGGGGTGCCCGTGCCGGGCGAGGTTGCGGGCGAGGTTCCGGCCCATCACCGCCAGCCCCGTGACGCCTATTCTCGCCTTCTCCATTGGCTCACTCCTCCTCGTGTGCGACCCTGACCAAGGGGTTGTACGCGGGGCATGATCCCCTCGTTCGAGCGCGGGCGCTGCGTCCGCGCTCGTTGCGGGAAAGGGCCGCGCGGCGACTGATCATCGTCAACTCTCACATCGATGGTGTCATTCCAGGGGGTGCGGATGCTGGGACTGCCGGACGAGGCGGCGGCGTGTCTCTTCGATCTCGACGGGGTGCTGACCCGGACGGCGTCCGTCCACGCGGCGGCGTGGAAGGAGATGTTCGACGGATACCTGCGGGAACGTTCCGAGCGGACGGGTGAGCCCTTCGCCGAGTTCGATCCCGTGGCCGACTACGGCCGGTACGTCGACGGCAGGAAGCGCGAGGACGGGACGCGCTCGTTCCTGGAGTCGCGCGGCATCTCGCTGCCCGAGGGCGACCCGGACGACCCGCCGGAGAAGGAGACGATCCGCGGGCTGGGCAACCGGAAGAACGCGCTGGTGCTGAAGCTCATCGAGGAGAAGGGCGTGGAGACGTTCGACGGCTCCATCGACTACGTCCGCGCGGCGCGCCGGGCGGGGCTGCGGACGGCGGTGGTGTCGTCGAGCGCCAACACCGTCCAGGTCCTGCGGACGACCGGCATCACCGACCTGTTCGACGCGCGGGTGGACGGCGTCGTCGCGGCCGAGCGGCACCTGCCCGGCAAGCCGGCCCCGGACATGTTCCTGGAAGGCGCGCGGGAGCTGGGCGTCCCGGCGGACAAGGCGGTGGTGTTCGAGGACGCACTGGCCGGCGTCCAGGCGGGCCGCGCCGGCGGGTTCGCGTACGTGGTGGGCGTGAACCGGGTGGGCGAGGCGCACGGGAAGGCGCTCGCCGAGCACGGCGCCGACGTGGTGGTCGACGACCTGTCCGAACTGCTGGAGGACGCGTGAACCGGCGGGAGAGGGAGAGCGCCGCGGAACGGCCGGTGTTCACCGTGGAGCCCTGGTGCGTCCGGGAGCCGGAGCTGCGGCTCGACCGGCTGGCGCAGAGCGAATCGGTGTTCGCGCTGTCCAACGGGCATCTCGGCATGCGGGCGAACCTCGACGAGGGGGAGCCGCACGGGATGCCGGGCACGTACCTCAACTCGTTCTTCGAGCTGCGCCCGCTGCCGCACGCCGAGACCGCCTACGGCTACCCCGAGTCGGGGCAGACGGTCATCAACGTCACCAACGGCAAGGTGATCCGGCTCCTGGTGGACGACGAGCCGCTCGACGTGCGCTACGGCCGGGTCCACCACCACGAGCGGGTCCTGGACATGCAGGCGGGCACGCTGACCCGGCACGTCGAGTGGACCTCCCCCGCCGACAAGACGATCAAGGTGACGTCGGTGCGGCTGGTGTCGCTGACCCAGCGGGCCGTCGCGGCGATCTGCTACGAGGTCGAGCCGGTGGGCGAGGCGGTGCGCGTGGTCGCCCAGTCCGAGCTGGTCGCCAACGAGGCGCTGCCCGGCGGCGGCAAGGACCCGCGCTCGTCGGCGGTCCTGGAGAGCCCCCTCGTCAGCGAGGAGCACTTCGCCAACGGCACCAAGGTGCTGCTGCTGCACCGGACGCGGCACAGCGGGCTGCGGATGGCCGCCGGGATGTCCCACGACATCGACGGCCCCGAGTCCATGCGGGTGGAGACGGAGAGCTCCCCGGACGTCGGGCGGCTGACGGTCGCGACGCGGCTGGAGCCGGGGCAGCGGCTCCGCATCGTCAAGTACATCGCGTACGGGTGGTCGAGCCGGCGGTCCCGGCCCGCGCTGCACGACCAGGTGGTCGGGGCGCTGGCGGGCGCGCGGCAGACCGGCTGGGACGGCCTGCTGGCCGAGCAGCGCGCGTACCTGGACGAGTTCTGGGAGGGCGCGGACGTCGAGGTCGAGGGCGACGCGGAGATCCAGCAGGCGGTCCGGTTCGGGCTGTTCCACGTCCTGCAGGCGGGCGCGCGCGCGGAGCGCCGCATGATCCCCGCCAAGGGGCTGACGGGGCCCGGCTACGACGGGCACACGTTCTGGGACACCGAGACCTTCGTGCTGCCCGTGCTGACCTACACCTCCCCCGGCGCGGCGGCGGACGCGCTGGCCTGGCGGCACATGACGCTGCCGCTGGCGTGCGAGCGTGCCCGGCAGCTCGGCCTGCACGGCGCCGCGTTCCCCTGGCGGACGATCCGCGGCCAGGAATGCTCGGGCTACTGGCCGGCGGGGACCGCGGCGTTCCACATCAACGCCGACATCGCGGACGCCATCGTCCGGTACGTCGACGCCACGCAGGACGAGCAGTTCGAGCGGGAGATCGGCCTGGAGATCCTGGTGCAGACCGCGCGGCTGTGGCGGAGCCTCGGCCACCACGACGTCGGGGGCGTGTTCCGCATCGACGGCGTCACCGGCCCGGACGAGTACAGCGCGATCGTGGACAACAACGTCTACACCAACCTCATGGCGCGCCGGAACCTGCAGGAGGCCGCCGAGATGGCGATGCGGCACCCGGACGTCGCCGACCGGCTCCGGGTGAACGCCGAGGAGGCCGCGTCGTGGCGGGACGCGGCGGCGGCGATGCTGATCCCCTACGACGACCGGCTCGGCGTCCACCCGCAGAGCGAGAGCTTCACCAACCACGCCCGCTGGGACTTCTCGGCGACCAAGCCCGACCACTACCCCCTGCTGCTGAACTTCCCCTACTTCGACCTCTACCGGAAGCAGGTCGTCAAGCAGGCCGACCTGGTCCTGGCGCTGCACCTGTGCGGCGAGGCGTTCACCGAGGAGCAGAAGGAGCGCGACTTCGCCTACTACGAGGGGCTCACCGTCCGGGACTCCTCGCTGTCGGCGCAGACGCAGGCGGTCGTCGCGGCCGAGGTCGGCCAGCTCGACCTGGCGCACGACTACCTGGGCGAGACCGCGCTGATGGACCTGCACGACCTGAACCACAACACCCGCGACGGACTGCACATCGCGTCGATGGCGGGGGCGTGGAGCGGGCTGGTCGCCGGGTTCGGCGGGATGCGGGCCCGCAGGGGCGAGCTGAGGTTCGCGCCGCGGCTTCCGGGCGGCATCAGCCGGCTGGCGTTCCGGATGCGCTACCGGGGCAACCTGATCAAGGTCGGGGTGACCGCCGAGGAGGCGCGCTACGAGCTGCTGGACGGGCCGGGCCTCAAGCTGTGGCACCACGGCGAGGAGTTCACGCTCGGGGAGGAGCCGGTGGAGCTGCCGATCGAGCCGGTCCAGCCGCGCCCGGCGCCGACCCAGCCCGCCGGCCGGGAACCGGCGCCGCGCCGCTTCGAGCCGCACATCCGCCCGCCCCGCCGGAGGTAGCGGCCGGGAGGCGGCGGCCGGTCAGTCCGCCGGGGCGCAGGCGTCCGCGCAGACGGCGGCCCCCTCGCCCGCCGCCGGCCGCCCGCCCGCCGCCGCGGCCTCGTCCGCGGCGCGCCGGGCGAGCAGCCTGCGCGGCCCCGGGCCCTCGTCGCCGAGCCGGTCGTAGGGGTTGGCCAGCGCGCACCTGCTGATCGACAGGCAGCCGCAGCCGATGCAGTCGGTGAGGTCGTCGCGGAGCTTCTCCAGCTGCCGGATGCGGTCGTCGAGGTGGCTGCGCCACGCCTCCGACAGGCGCGCCCAGTCCGCGACCGTGGGGGTGCGCTCCTCGGGGAGGGTGGCGAGCGCGTCGCGGATGTCGCTGAGCGGGATCCCGACCCGCTGCGACACCTTGATGAACGCGACCCGGCGGAGCGTGTCGCGGCTGAACCGGCGCTGGTTGCCGGCCGTCCGGCGGCTGCTGATCAGCCCCTTGGACTCGTAGAAGTGCAGCGCCGAGACGGCCACGCCGCTCCGCTCGGCGAGCTGCCCGACGGTCAGTTCGTGCACCCGGTGCTCCAGCCGCGTCATGCCCCGCATCCTATGCGACCTCAAGCTCGCTTGAGGTCGCGCCGGGCCGGCGGCACCGCGGCTAGTGGCGGGCGGCCGCGCCCATCCGGCGGCGTTCGGCGCGGTGGCCGAGCCGGCGCAGCCGGAACGCGGCGCCGAGCATGGCGGCGCCGCTCAGGATCGCCAGCAGCCCGATCAGCCAGACGATCGCGATCGCGCCGGAGACCGGCCAGGCGAACAGCAGGATGCCGAACAGCAGCGAGACGGCGCCGGTCAGCACGTACGCCCACTCCCCGCGCAGCTCCCGGTGCATCGCGAGGGCGACCACGATCTCCAGGACGCCGGTGGCGACCGCCCACGCGGCGATGAGCATGAGCAGCACGAACGCGGTGATGCCCGGCCACACCAGCGCCGTGACGCCGAGCGCGATCCCGGCGAACCCGACGAGCATGAGCAGGCCGCGCGGCCCGCCGGACGCGCCGCGGAACGCCTGCGTCACCGCGACCAGGCCGTCCGCGAGGGCGTACGCGCCGAACAGCAGCACCAGGGCCAGGACGGTGATGCCGGGCCACGCCCAGGCGACGATGCCGAACAGGATCGCGAACGCGCCGCGCAGCCCGAGCACCCACCAGTGGCGGGTCATCGAGTCGAACATTCCGGCCTCCCGGGACGGGGACTTGCCCCATTGCTGCCCCCGCGCAGTGCAGGAGAGGCCAAAGGCCGGTCGCGGACTCGGCAAAGTCCGCGACCGGCCCGCGCGTCACGCCGGCGGCCGCCGGGAGGTCAGTGCTCCAGGCGGCGCACCAGGTCGTGGTACTCGTCCCACAGCGCCTGCGGCAGGTGGTCGCCGAACTTCTCGAAGAACTCCGGCACGAGGGCGGCCTCCTGCTTCCACACCTCCTTGTCGACCGACAGGAGCGTGTCCAGGTCGGCGTCGTCGATGGTGAGGCCGTCGGTGTCGAGCGCCTCCTTGGTCGGCAGGTGCCCGATCGGCGACTTGGCGGCGTCGGCCTTGCCGTTGAGCCGCTCGACGATCCACTTCAGCACGCGGCTGTTCTCGCCGAAGCCGGGCCAGATGAACTTGCCGTCGGCGTTCTTGCGGAACCAGTTGACGTAGTAGATCCGGGGCAGCTTCTCCGGGTCGGTGGCCTTGCCGATCTCCAGCCAGTGGCCGAAGTAGTCGCCCATGTTGTAGCCGCAGAACGGCAGCATCGCGAACGGGTCGCGGCGCAGCTCGCCCACGGTGCCCTCGGCGGCGGCGGTCTTCTCGGACGCGATGTTGGCGCCGAGGAACACGCCCTGCTGCCAGTCGAACGCCTCGGTGACGAGCGGGACGGCGGTGGCGCGCCGGCCGCCGAACAGGATCGCCGAGATCGGGACGCCCTTCGGGTCCTCCCACTCGTCGGCGATGATCGGGCACTGCCCGGCCGGGGTGGTGAAGCGGGCGTTCGGGTGCGCGGCCGGGGTCTCCGACTCCGGCGTCCAGTCGTTGCCCCGCCAGTCGGTGAGGTGCGCGGGCGGCTCGTCGGTGAGGCCCTCCCACCACACGTCGCCGTCGTCGGTGAGCGCGACGTTGGTGAAGATGCTGTTGCCCCAGAGCGTCTTCACGGCGTTGGCGTTGGTGCTCTCGCCGGTGCCGGGCGCGACGCCGAAGAAGCCGGCCTCGGGGTTGATCGCGTAGAGCCGGCCGTCGTCGCCGAACCGCATCCAGGCGATGTCGTCGCCGATGGTCTCGACCTTCCAGCCGGGGATGGTCGGCTCCAGCATCGCGAGGTTGGTCTTGCCGCACGCCGACGGGAACGCGGCGGCGACGTAGCGGGTCTCGCCCTCCGGCGGGGTGAGCTTCAGGATGAGCATGTGCTCGGCCATCCAGCCCTCGTCGCGGGCCATCGTCGAGGCGATCCGCAGCGCGTAGCACTTCTTGCCCAGCAGGGCGTTGCCGCCGTAGCCCGACCCGTACGACCAGATCTCCCGGGTCTCGGGGAAGTGGGTGATGTACTTGGTGGAGTTGCAGGGCCACTTGACGTCCGCCTGGCCGGGCTCCAGGGGCGCGCCGACGGAGTGGACGGCCTTGACGAACGAGCCGCGCTCCTCGATGAGGCGCAGCGCGCGCTCGCCCATCCGCGTCATGATCCGCATGGACACGGCGACGTAGGCGGAGTCGGTGATCTCGACGCCCAGCTGGGAGATGTTGCCGCCGAGCGGGCCCATGCAGAACGGCACCACGTACATGGTGCGGCCCTTCATGCAGCCGTCGAAGAGGCCGTCGAGGGTCTGCTTCATCTCGGCGGGGGCGACCCAGTTGTTGGTGGGACCGGCGTCCTCCTCCTTCTCGGAGCAGATGAACGTGCGGTCCTCGACGCGGGCGACGTCGGTGGGGTCGGACGCGGCGTGGAAGCTGTTCGGCCGTTTGGCCGGGTCGAGCCGCGTGAGCGTGCCCTGCTCGACGAGGAGACCGGTGAGCCGCTCCCACTCCTCGTCCGAGCCGTCGCACCACTCCACGCGGTCCGGCTTGGTCAGCTCGGCGATCCCGCGTACCCACTCAATCAGTTCGGTGTGGCCGGTAGGGGCCTGGTCGAGGCCGGGGACCTGGATGGACACGGGCTACTCCTTCAGCTGTTCGCAGGATGTTTGCATGATGAACAAGACGCGTCGTTTTTGCCATTTGGTCTGGACCAATCCCGTCCGCATTTGAGGCTTCTTGCCCGTTTTGTGATTGTTATCACGCGGCGGCGGACGTGACGCCCGCCACCCCGGCGTGGTTCGGTATGGGCACGGTCAAGCTGGGTAAACGTGAGTTTCGGTGGCCTTCACGGCCGCCCAAATCATGCTGCCCTCTGACAATTCGAGCTCCGCGACGGCGGCCGGAGTGACGTCCGCGACCGCGTCGAAAGGCGGCCCGGAGAGCTGCACCCGGGCCCGGTCCCCGTGCCGTTCGACCGCGGCCACCCGGGCGCGCCAGAGGTTGCGGGGGCTGCCGTCGGGGCGCGTCCGGTACAGCGCCACCGAGGATGGCGCGAAGGCTATGAACACCTCACCCTCGGGTGAGTCGACCGTGTCCAGGGTTGCGTCGCCGCCGCCGATCACCACGGTCCCGCCCTCGGCCCTCCCCCGGTACAGGTTCAGGCCGACGAGCCGCGCCACGTAGCCGGTGCGGGGGCGGCGGGCGACGTCGGCGGGCGCCCCCTCCTGGACGAGCCGCCCGTCCTCGACCACGACGATGCGGTCGGCCAGCACCATCGCGTCCAGCGGGTCGTGGGTGACGAGGACCGCCGCGCCCGTGAACCCGGCGAGGTGGCGGCGCAGCGCCGCCCGGATCTCCAGCCGGGTGCGGGCGTCGAGCGCGGCGAGCGGCTCGTCCAGCAGGAGCAGGCGCGGCTCGACGGCCAGCGCGCGGGCGAGCGCGACCCGCTGCGCCTGGCCTCCCGACAGCGCCCGGGGGCGGGCCGAGGCGTACCCGGCGAGCCCCACGCGGTCGAGCCACTCCGCGGCGGCGCGGCGGGCGGCGCGGCGGCCGGCGCCCCGGCAGCGCGGCCCGAACGCGACGTTGTCCAGCGCGCTGAGGTGCGGGAACAGCAGGTAGTCCTGGAAGACCATGCCGATGCCGCGGCGGTCGGCGGGCAGCGGGCGCAGGTCCTCCCCGTCCACCCGGAGGTGCCCGCCCGCCATCGGGACGAGCCCCGCCAGCGCGCGCAGCGCGGTGCTCTTGCCGGCGCCGTTCGGGCCGAGCAGCGCGACGACCTCGCCGGGCGCGGCGGTGAGCGGCAGGTCGAGCGCGAACCCGCCGCGCCGCACCACGAGCCGCGCGTCCAGTCCCTCGCTCATGCCGCCTCGCTCACGCCGTGCCCACCCAGCGGTCGCGGAGCGCGGCCAGGACGGCGACCGAGACGGCGAGCAGCACGAGGCTGAGCACGATCGCGGCCTGCGGGTCGGTCTCCAGGGCCAGGTAGACGGCGAGCGGCATCGTCTGCGTCCGGCCGGGGAAGTTGCCCGCGAAGGTGATGGTCGCGCCGAACTCGCCGAGCGCCCGCGCCCAGCACAGCACGGCGCCGGCCGCCACGCCGGGCGCGACGAGCGGCAGCGTGACCCGGCGGAAGACCGTCCAGCGGCCGGCGCCGAGGGTGGCGGCGGCCTCCTCGTAGCGCAGGTCGGCGGCGCGCAGCGCGCCCTCCACGCTGATCACCAGGAACGGCATCGCGACGAACGTCTCGGCCAGCACGACCCCGGCGGTGGTGAACGGGAACGTGATCCCGAACGCGGCGTCGAGCCACCCGCCGACCAGGCCGCGCCGGCCGAGCACGAGCAGCAGCGCGACGCCGCCCACGACCGGCGGCAGCACCAGCGGCACCGTCACCAGCGCCCGGACGAGGCGGACGCCGGGGAACGGGACGCGGGCGAGCGTCCAGGCCAGCGGGACGCCGAACAGCACGCACAGCCCGGTGGCGAGGGTGGCGCTGAGCAGCGACAGCCGGAGCGCGTCCAGGACCTGCGGCTGCACGAGCCGGGTGCCGAGCGTCGACCACGGCGCGCGGACGAGCAGCCCGAGCAGCGGCAGCACCAGGAACGCCAGCCCGGCCAGCGCGGGCAGCACGAGGATCCACGGCGGCCGGCCCGGGACGGCGTCGGTCCTCATGGCGCCTCGAAGCCCGCCTCCGCCAGCACGGCCCTGCCCCGCGCGCCGAGCACGAGCCCGATGAAGTCCTCGGCGAGCGCGCCGGCCGGGGCCTTGGCGACCTCGGCGATCGGGTAGTCGTTGACGGCCTCGGCCGCCTCCGGGAACTCGATGCCCGTGACCTCGCCGCCCGCGGCCTTGGCGTCGGTGCGGTAGACGAGCCCGGCGTCGGCCTCGCCCAGGCCGACCTTCGTGAGGACGGCCTTGACGTCCCGCTCCCGCGACACGGGCCTCACCCGGACGCCGGCCGCGTCGAGCGCGGTCTTCGCGGCGGACCCGCACGGCACCTGCACGGCGCACAGGACCACCTTCAGCCCGGGCGCGGACAGGTCGCGCACCCCCGACACCCTGCCGGGGTTGTCCTTGGGAACCGCGATGACCAGGCGGTTCCTGGCGAACACGCGGGGCGGCCCGGCCGCGTCGCCCGCATCGGTCACCGTCCGCATCGTGGCCGGGTTCGCGGACGCGAACACGTCCGCCGGCGCGCCCTGCGTGATCTGCTGCGCGAGAGTCGAGCTGCCGCCGAAGTCGAACCTGACCCGCACGCCGGGGTGCGAGCCCTCGAAGTTCTTCCCGAGCGCGGTGAACGCCTCGGTGAGCGAGGCCGCCGCGAACACGGTCAGCGTCCCGCCGCGCCCGCCGTCGCCGCCGCCCGTCCCGGACGGGGTCTCCTCGACCTCGCCGCAGCCGGCCAGGGCCGCCGGCAGGAGGGCCGCCAGCAGGAGGGGCGCCGCCGCGGCGCGCTTGATCATGATGCCCCCGGTTCCGCCACCTCGACCACGACGTTCGTCGACTTCACGACCGCCTCGGCGACCACGCCCGCCTGGAGGCCGAGGTCGTCGGCGGCCTCCCGGCTCATCAGCGACACCACCCGGAACGGGCCCGCCTGGATCTCCACCTGCGCCATCACGCCGTCCCGGACGACGTCGGTGACGATGCCGCGCAGCCGGTTGCGCGCTGAGGAGAACCGCTCGGGCTGGTCGGACGGCGCGCCCCCGCGCGCCTGGTCGCGCACGAAGGCGGCCAGTTCGGCGCCGGGCACCAGCCGGTGCCCGTGCTCGTCGCGGGACGCGGGGAGCCGCCCCCCGTCCACCCAGCGGCGGACGGTGTCCGCGCTGACGCCGAGCAGCGCCGCGGCCTCGCTGATCCTGAACGTGGTCACGCGGCCCAGCCTAGCCAACCGCAGATGCAAGGTGAAGAGCGGAATATCTCTCGATACTGCGAGGCATCTCGGTCAGATTCCTCGCAGATGCGGTCAGCCGGCGTCCAGCAGGACCTCCGTGATCATCCCCAGGTTCGCCCAGTCGACCAGCCGCTCCCGCCTGATCCGCCCGTACGGGAGGACCTCGACGTAGGTGCGCTCCCCGTCCGCCGCCACCCCGTGCGGGCCGGACGCCCGCAGCCGCTCCAGCTCCTCCCCCGTCACCTCGGCGGAGAACAGATGCGCCCGGTGCGCGGACATCGTCGCGTTCGGCTGCCGCGCCCCGTGCGCGCGCAGCCGTTCCGGCGCGAGCGCCAGCCCGGTCTCCTCGGCGACCTCGGCGAGCGCCCTGCGCACCGGCCCGCCCGCGCCCGAACCGCCCGGCAGCTCGCGGACGAACCCGGCCGCGCACGGGCTGCGGAACTCGCGGACGAGCACGACCTCGGTCTCGTCGAGGGCCGCGCGGCGCCGGTGCAGCACGACGGCCGAGACGTCCGGCCGGCCGATGACGATCTCGTTCTCCTTCGCCCGCCCCTCGGCGGCGACGTGCACGCGGACGTGCAGCCCCCAGCACACGCCGAACCGGAACACCGCCCGCGCGCCGAGCAGCACGTTCCCCGCGTCCCGCTGCCCCGCGTACCAGGTCTGGAACACCTCGTCCCGCCACAGCAGCAGGGGCACCTCCCGCTCCCCGCCCGTCCGGGACGCGCCGGCGCCGATGCGGTCGAGCGCCGCCGCGACCGTCCCCGCGAGGTCCTCCGCCGCCGGCACGCCGTGCTTGGCGGCGTAGTGCAGCAGGTAGCGGTTCCCGGGCGCCTCCGGCGGCGCGCCGAAGACCGCGCGCCCGCTGTCGTGCCACATCCCCCATTCGACGTTGGTGGTGAACGCCGGCAGGGTCGCCGGTTCGCGCGGCACCCAGAAGATCACCTCGTCGGACATGTGGAGGCAGCGCTCCTCCCACTCGACCTGCCCGGTGTAGTCGGGGTAGCGGCCGTGCCGGTCCTCGGGGACGAACACGGCGAGCCGCCCCGGCCCGCGCCACCGGCGGCGGATCTCGGCGACCGCGTCCGGCCGCCAGGAGGCGACGCCGGGCGAGCGGGGCGTGGGCCCGGCGAGGAAGACGGCGGCGTCCCACCGCCGCGGCGGCTCCTCCCGCGCGTACACGAGCGCGATGTCGCTTTCCATGGAAATGCTCCCTTTTTGGCCATCTGTGGGCCTTCCGGCCGTGTGGGCGGCCCACCTCCGGGTAAACGGTGTCTCAAAACAGAATCAGAAGCCCGGTCAGGAGGAATGATCATGACTGGGACCATGCGAGCACCGCGCACCCGGGGCGTCCTCAGCGGAGTCCTGCTGATCCTGCTGGGGCTGTGGGGCGGCCTGCTGCCGTTCGCCGGCCCCTATTTCGGATTCGGCTTCACGCCGGACGACACCTGGGTCTACAACACCGACCGGCTGCAACTCAGCATCGCCCCCGGCGCCGCCGCCGTGCTGGGCGGGCTGATCCTCCTCGCCAGCGCCAACCGCGCCCTGGCGATGTTCGGCGGCTGGCTCGCCGCGCTGGGCGGTGCCTGGTTCGCCGTCGGCCCGTTCCTCGCCGCCCTGTGGGACGTGCCCGGCGTCGGCACCCCGCTCGGCACGAGCGAGGGCCAGGTCGTCGCCGAGCAGCTGTCCGGGTTCACCGGACTCGGCGTCGTCATCGTGTTCCTCGCCGCGTTCGCGCTCGGCCGGTTCGCCGTCGTCGGCGCGCGCGAGCGGGCCCGGGCGGACGAGCGGGCGGACGGGCCCGGACCGGCCGGCGGGTCGAACACCACCCAGCCGATCGTGCACGGCCGCTACGCGCGGGAGAGCCGCCCCGAGCACGGACCCCCGCCCCGGCCCGGCGACCAGCACGTCGCGGGCGACCCGCGCCGCGACCGGTGACGGGCGCGCCGCGGCGTCACAGGCGGTCGCGGGCGCGCATGTTGCGGACGGCCTTGGTGGTCTCGTAGCTGGCGCGCTCGTCGTCCGTCCGCACGTCGTCGCGGTCGGTGAACATCGCGACGAAGGCGACCAGCAGCCCGACGCCGCCGATCCACGGCTCCCGCCAGACGAAGCTCAGCGCCACGCATGCCGCCGCCGCGGAGAGCAGTAGGAAGAGCTTCACGTCGCACCCCTCGACCCGCGCCCTGGGGTCCGGAGGCCGCCGCCTCCGGACGAAACCGGTGTCCGTCCCGGGATCGGCGAGTAATGGAGGACTTACTCGCGTCCCGTAGTAGGCATCCTGACATGCCGCGGCCCGTCCGGGAAGATCCTGGACGGGCCGCACCGCCGATTTCCGCTATTTCCTGCCCTTGCCGCGCTTCTCGCGGATCTTCATCGCGATGTCGAGCGGGGCGCCGGCGAAGCCGAACTCCTCCCGCAGCCGCCGCTCGATGAACCGCCGGTAGCCCTCCTCCAGGAACCCGGAGGTGAACAGCACGAACCGGGGCGGGCGCACCCCCGCCTGCGTCGCGAACAGCACGCGCGGCTGCTTGCCGCCCCGCACCGGGTGCGGGTGGGAGTTCACCAGGTCGGCGAAGAACTGGTTCAGCCTGGACGTCGGGACGCGGGTGCCCCAGCCCTCCAGCGCCGCGTCGATCGCCGGCACCAGCTTCTCCACGTGCCGGCCGGTCCGCGCGGAGATGTTCACCCGCGGCGCCCAGCGCGCGTTGTGCAGCTGCCGGTCGATCTCGCGCTCCAGGTAGTGGCGGCGCTCCTCGTCCAGCAGGTCCCACTTGTTGTAGGCGATGACCAGCGCCCGGCCGGAGTCGATCACCATGGAGATGATCCGCAGGTCCTGCTCGGCGAGCGGCTGGCCGGCGTCCACCAGCACGACCGCGACCTCGGCGCGCTCCAGCGCCGACCGGGTGCGCAGCGTCGCGTAGAAGTCGGCGCCCTGGTTCTCCCGGTGCCGCCGCCGGATCCCGGCGGTGTCGATGAACCGCCACGTCCTGCCGCCGAGCTCGATCAGCTCGTCGACCGGGTCGCGGGTCGTCCCGGCCACCGAGTCGACGACCGCGCGCTGCTCCCCCGCCAGCTTGTTCAGCAGGCTCGACTTGCCGACGTTCGGGCGGCCGAGCAGCGCCACCCGGCGCGGCCCGCCCTCCGCGCCGAACGTCTCCGCCGGCGGCTCCACCGGCAGCGCGTCCAGCACCGCGTCGAGCAGGTCGCCGCTGCCGCGCCCGTGCAGCGCGCTGACCGGGTGCGGCTCGCCGATGCCGAGCGACCACAGCAGCGCCGCGTCCGACTCGGCGCCGATGTCGTCGACCTTGTTGGCGACCAGCACCACCGGCTTGCCGGACCGGCGCAGGATCTCCACCACGGCCTCGTCCACGTCGGTGGCGCCCACGGTCGCGTCGACCACGAACATCACCACGTCCGCGAGGTCGACCGCCAGCCGCGCCTGCTCCGCGATCGCCGCGGCCAGGCCGGAGGAGTCGGGCAGCCAGCCGCCGGTGTCGACGACGGTGAACCGGCGGCCGCTCCACGCCGCGTCGTAGGCGACCCGGTCGCGGGTCACGCCCGGGACGTCCTCCACGACGGCCTCGCGGCGGCCCAGGATCCGGTTGACGAGGGTGGACTTGCCGACGTTCGGCCGCCCCACCACCGCCACCACCGGCGCCGGGCCGGCGTCGCCGCCGTCGTCCTCGACGGCGTCGACCGTCTCGATCTCGTATTCGCTCACAGCTCACTCATGCTCTTTGGCGAGGCGGACGACCGCCTCGACGACCTCGGCGAGGCTCAGCTCCGTCGAGTCGATCTCGTGCGCGCCGGCCGCCCTCGTCAGCGGCGACGCCTTGCGGGTGGAGTCGAGCCGGTCGCGCCGCGCCTGCTCGGCCCGGGTCACCGTCACCGACGCGCCCGGGTCGGCCGCCAGGTCCTTCGCGCGGCGCGCGGCGCGCGCCTCCTCGCTGGCCGTCAGGTACACCTTCACGGCCGCGTCCGGCGCGACCACCGTGCCGATGTCGCGGCCCTCCACCACGATCCCGCCGGCCCCGATGATCTCCCGCTGCAGCTCGACGAGCCGGGCGCGGACCGCCGGGACGGCGCTGACCGCGCTGACCGCGTTCGTCACCTCGCGGGTGCGGATCGGGCCGGACACGTCCGTGCCGTCCACCGTGATCGAGGGCGCGTCCGGGTCGGTGCCGCAGGCGATCTCCGGTTCGAGCGCGCGGGCCGCGACCGCGGCGCCGTCCTCGACCGGCACGCCGTGCTCCAGCATCCACCACGTCATGGCGCGGTACATCGCGCCGGTGTCCAGGTACCGGAGGCCGAGCGCGCGGGCGACCCCCTTGGACGCGCTGGACTTGCCCGAACCGGAGGGTCCGTCCATGGCGATGACGAGCGGCACGATCGCTCCCTCTCTTCGTCGTCGGAGCGCCCGCCGACCGGGTCGGCGGGCGAAGCGGGCGGCGCTCGTCGCCGCACCGGCGCGCGGGTGTCTCCCCGGCGGGCCCCGGCGATCCAGGCTACCGGTCCCGGGGACTAGCCCGGGACGGACCAGCCGCGGGCGCGCAGCTCGGCCGCGAGGCGCTCGGCCGCCTCCGGGACGACCGACAGCTCCAGCACGCCGAGCGGGCGGCCGGGCGAATGCTCGATCGTCACGTCCTCGATGTTGACCCCGGCGATCCCCGCCGCCTGGAAGATCATCGCCAGCTCGCCGGGGCGGTCCGGGATGACGACCTGGACGGTCGCGTAGGCGGGCTGGTCGCCGCCGTGCTTGCCGGGGATGCGGGACCGGCCCGCGTTGCCGCGCAGCAGCAGGTCGGCGACGTGCGCGGCGGCCTCCTCGCTGCCGTCGCGCAGCAGCGACGCGGCCACCGCCAGGTCGGTCGCGACGGCCTCCAGCACGTCCGCGACCGGCGCGGCGTTCGCCGACAGGATGCCGATCCACAGCCGCGGGTCGCTCGCCGCGATGCGGGTCACGTCCCGCACGCCCTGCCCGGACAGGCCGAGCGCCACGTCGTCCGCGCCGGTCAGCCGGGCCGCGACGGCGGCGGACACGACGTGCGGGCCGTGCGAGACGAGCGCGACGGCGCGGTCGTGCTCGGCGGCGTCCACCCGGACCGGCATCGCCCCGCACGCCTTCGCCAGGCCCGTGACGGCCTCGATGGTCTCCGCCGCCGCCTCGGGGGTCGCGCACAGCGCCCACGGGCGGCCGAGGAACAGGTCGGCGCGGGCGGCGCTCGGGCCGGACCGCTCGCTCCCGGCGAGGGGGTGCCCGCCCACGAACGTCGTCAGGTCGCAGCCCAGCTCGGCCGCCTGCGCCAGCGGCAGCGCCTTCACGCTCGCCACGTCGGTGTAGGCGGTGGCGAGGCCGCGCTTCTGCGCGTCCAGCAGCGTCACCGCGACCGCGGCCGGCGGCACCGCGAGCACCGCCAGGTCGGCGGGCTCCTCCTGCGCCCCGTCCGGCAGCGCCGCGCCGGCGCCCAGCTCCACGGCCAGGGACAGGGCCGCCGAGTCCCGGTCGGTCAGCAGCACCTCGGCGCCGCGCTCGCGCATCGCCAGCGCGATCGACGTCCCGATCAGGCCCGTCCCGACCACGACGATGCGCCGCGCCACCACGTCCTCACTCACGCCCACGACCTTACTGCTCCGCGCCCACTGCTCCGCGCCCACTGCTCCGCGCCCACTGCCTCGTCGCCCGCCGCCCGTCCGGCCGGGCGCTACTGCGCGATGTCGCCGGGCGCTACTGCGCGATGTCGAGGCGCAGCGCGGTCGCGCCGCGCAGGTACACGTGCTGGACGTCCGAGCGGGGGCGGTCGGTCTCGATGTGCGCCATCAGCCGGATCACCCGCGGCAGCGCGCCGGGGACGCCGATCTCGGTCGCGCACAGCAGCGGCACCTCGTGGAATCCGAGCTTGCGCGCGGCGAGCGCCGGGAACTCCGCCGTCAGGTCCGGCGTCACCGTGAAGATGACGCTGATCACGTCGTCGGTGGTCAGCCCGTTGCGGGCCATCACCTCCGAGACCAGCTCCGTCGTCGCCTCCAGGATCTGGTCCCGGTCGTCGGCGTCGATCTGCGTCGCCCCGCGGACCGCGCGTACCGCCACAGTCGTCTCCCCTCCGTCGTGCCCGGCTCCGTCGTGCCCGGCCGTCCCCTACAGCCCGACCGCCTTGTACAGCTCGCCGACCTCCCGGACGGTCAGCGCCCGCATCCCGCCCGGCTTCAGCGACCCCAGCTTGATCGGCCCGAACTCTATGCGGGCGAGCTGCTGGACGGGGAACCCGACCTCCTTCAGCAGCCGGCGGACGATGTGCTTGCGCCCCTCGTGCAGGGTGATCTCCACCAGGACGCGCCGGCCGACCTGGTCGAACACGCGGAACTTGTCGGCCTTGGCGGGCCCGTCGTCCAGCGTCACCCCGGCCTTCAGCCGCTTGCCGAGGTCGCGCGGGATCGGGCCGTGGATCTCCGCCAGGTAGGTCTTGTTCACCCCGTAGGACGGGTGGGTGAGGCGGTGCGACAGCTCCCCGTCGTTGGTGAGCAGGATCAGGCCCTCGGTGTCGGTGTCCAGCCGGCCGACGTGGAACAGGCGCTCGGGCACCTCCACGTAGTCGGCGAGGGACTTGCGCCCCCGCTCGTCCGACATCGTGGACACCACTCCGCGCGGCTTGTTGATCGCGTAGTACCGCATCTCGGCGCGGGTCTCGACGCGCTTGCCGTCGACGTGGATGACGGCCGTGCGCGGGTCGACGCGCTCACCGAACCGGAAGACCTTCTTCCCGTTCACGGTGACGCGGCCCTCGCCGATCAGCTCCTCGCAGCGGCGGCGGCTGCCGATCCCGGCCTCGGCCAGGACCTTCTGCAGCCGGACGCCCTCGTTGTCGCTCACGTGTCCTCAGCTATTCCACTATGTCGTCTGGCAGGTCATCGGGGAGGTAGGGGGCGAGCTCGGGCAGCTCGTCGAGGTCGCGCAGGCCGAGGCGCTCCAGGAAGTACCCGGTGGTCCGGTACAGGTGCGCCTGCGACTCCGGATCCTGCCCGGCGTCCTCGATCAGGCCGCGCAGCGTCAGCGTCCGCATGACGCCGTCGCTGTTGACCCCGCGGATCGCCGACACCCGGGCGCGGCTCACCGGCTGCCGGTAGGCGACGACGGCGAGCGTCTCCAGCGCGGCCTGCGTGAGCCGCGCCTGCTGCCCGTCGGTGACGAACCGCTCCACGACCGGGGCGCACACGTCCCGGGTGTAGAACCGCCAGCCGCCGGCCACCTCCCTGAGGTCGAACCCGCGGCCTTGCTCAGTGTATTCCGCGGCCAGCTCCCGCAGCGTCGCCTCGACCTCGCCGCGGGGGCGCTCCAGCAGCTGCGCCAGCGTCATCACGCTGACCGGCTCGTCCACGACCAGCAGGATCGCCTCGATCGAGGGGCGCAGTCCCGGCAGTTCCGGGGCGTCCGCACCGGGTTCGTCGGTCATCGCTCTTCCCCGTCCTTCTCGTCCTTCTCGTCCTTGGCGTTCTTGGCGTTCTTGGCGCCGCCGTCCTTCTCGGGGGCGCCCTCGTAGTCGTCGCCGACCTCGACGTCGCCGTCGTCGGTGCCGGTCCAGGTCACGTGCAGCTCGCCGAGGGGCTCGTCCTGGTCGAAGGAGACGGCCTGCTCCCGGTACAGCTCCAGAAGCGCCAGGAACCGGGCGACGACCTCGTAGGTGCCCTCGGCGTCGGCGGCGAGGACGCGGAACGTCGTCCGGCGCAGCCTGCGGAGCATCTCCACGACGATCGCGGCCTGCTCCTTGACGCTGGCCTTCGGCTGGTAGATGTGGTCGACGGACACCGCGGGCGGCGCCTTCGGCGCCAGGGCCTTCGCGGCGAGCCGCGCGAACTCCTCCGGGCCGAGGCCGAGCAGCACCTCCGGCAGCAGGTTCGCGAACTTCGGCTCCATCGGCACCATGCGCGGGAACCGGCGGCTCGCGTCGGCGATCCGGGCGGCGAGGACCTGCGCGACCTCCTTGTAGGCGCGGTACTGCAGCAGCCGCGCGAACAGCAGGTCGCGGGCCTCCAGCAGCGCCAGGTCCTCCTCGTCGTCGACCTCGCCGGACGGCAGCAGCCGCGCGGCCTTCAGGTCGAGCAGCGTCGCGGCGACGAGCAGGAAGTGGCTGGCCTGGTCGAGGTCCCAGTCGCGGCCGTAGGAGCGGATGTGCGCGATGAAGTCGTCGGTGACCTTGTGCAGCGACACCTCGGTGATGTCGAGCTTGTGCTTGGAGATCAGGCCGAGCAGCAGGTCGAACGGGCCCTCGAAGTTGTCCAGGTGGACGCGGAAGCCCTGGTCCTCGGTCTGCTCCCCGGACTGCTGCTCCCCGGCCGCCCGCTCCGGCTCCGGCGACGTCTCGTCCACGTCGCTCACGGTAGCGGAATGCTCCTCCCGCGCTGTGCTCACCGGCCCAATGGTCCCATGCCCGGCGCGCCGCTCGGACCGGGGACGCTACCGCCCGGCCAGCCGGCGGACGAGGCTCTCCGCGCCTGCGCGGCCGCCGCCCGCCCCCTCGTCTGCGGGGCCGCTGATCTGCATCTCGCCTCCCGAGATGGGCGCCATCACCTGGACGGGCTCGGAGATGAGCGTCTCGCCGAGGAGCATGCCCATCAGGCGGCCCGGCCGCTGTTCCGCGTACGCCTGCGCGGCCTTGCCGGTGAGCGCCGTGAACCCGGAGGCGTCCGCCCGGTTCAGCACGATGGTCACGGTCCATCCGGAGCGGCCGGCCGCCGGGTCGGGCGGGTTCGCCCTGACCTGCTCCAGCCGCCGCACGGTCAGCCGGTCCGGGCCGAACCCGTAGCAGGAGGACGCCCCGGCGACGGTGACCGCCCCGGCGCCGCAGGGCGCGTCGGCCACCTCCTCGACCAGCGCGAACGTCAGCGGCTCCCGCAGGTCGACCGGTCCGGACGAGGCGACCGGCGCGGGACCGCCGCCGTCGCCGGCCGCGACGACGTAGGCGACGGCGCCGCCGATCGCGAGGAAGGCGGCGACGAGCGCGGCGATGAGCACGGGCACCGGCGGCACCGGCCCCCGGGCGGGCGGGGGCGGCGGAGGCGTTCCGGGCGGCGGGCCGTGCGGGGCCGGCGGGGGCTGTCCCATGTACGCGCTCCGCGGGGGTTCAGGAGATCAGGGGACGGATCAGCCGTTCTCCGCCCAGCGCACGAGGACCTCCCGTGCCAGGCTCCGGTACGCGTTCGCGCCCATCGAGGTCGGGTCGAAGAACGTGATCGGCTCGCCGGCGACCGTCGCGTCGGGGAAGCGCACCGTCCGGTTGATGACCGTGTGGAACACCTTGTCGCCGAACGCCTCGACGATGCGGCCGAGGACCTCGCGGGTGTGCAGCGTCCGCGAGTCGTACATCGTGCCGAGGACGCCGTCGATGACCAGGTCCGGGTTGATCCGGCCCTGGACCTTGTCGATGGTCTCCATCAGCAGCGCGACGCCGCGCATCGCGAAGTACTCGCACTCCAGCGGGATCAGCACGCCCTCGCTGGCGGCCAGCGCGTTGACCGTGAGCAGGCCGAGCGACGGCTGGCAGTCGATGAGGATGTAGTCGTAGTGCGGGACGGCCGACTTCAGCGCGCCCTGCAGGATGTACTCGCGCCCGACCTCGTGGACGAGCTGGACCTCCGCGCCGGACAGGTCGATGTTGCTCGGCAGCAGGTCCATCCCGTCGACGCCGGTCTCGATGACGACGTCCTCCCACTCGGTGTCGTGCTCGAGCAGCAGGTTGTGGATCGTCACGTCGAGCTGGCGCGGGTCCCCTTTGCCGAGCCCGACCGACAGGGCGCCCTGCGGGTCGAAGTCGACGAGCAGGACGCGGCGGCCGTACTCGGCGAGCGCGGCGCCCAGGTTGATCGTCGTGGTGGTCTTGCCGACGCCGCCCTTCTGGTTGCAGACGGCCACGATCCGCGCGGGCCCGTGCTCGGCCAGCGGCTCCGGCTCCGGGAATGTCGGAACGGGTCGCTGCGTGGGTCCGAGGGCCCTGCTCGGATCGGTCTCTATGGTGGCGGAGGAAAGGACTCCATCCGCACTGTCGGTGCTGGTCACCAGATCCCTCCCCGGCGGCCCGGAAATGCCATCCAGAACGGGGACTCTAGGGGCGTCCACCCCCGGCCACAAGCCGACGCGCGCCGAACGTCGCGATTTGTGCCGCGACCGCTCCGCCCGATTCGTCCCCCGATGCGCCCCCGTCGCGCCCCTCCGGCGGGCGGTCAGCTCCGCGCCCGCGGGTGCGAGGTCGCGTACACCTCCCGCAGCAGCTGGACGGTCACCAGCGTGTACACCTGCGTCGTCGTCACGGACGCGTGCCCGAGCAGCTCCTGGACGACGCGGACGTCGGCTCCCCCGTCCAGCAGGTGGGTCGCGAACGAGTGCCGCAGCGTGTGCGGGGACACCTCCGACAGCTGGGCCCGGTCGGCGGCGGCGCGCAGCACCATCCACGCGCCCTGCCGCGAGAGCCGCCCGCCGCGCGCGTTCAGGAACAGCGCGGGCCCGCCGCGCCCCGCCCCGGCGAGCTCGGGCCGGGCGCGCACCAGGTAGGCGTCCACGGCCTCGCGGGCGTAGTCGCCGATGGGCACCACCCGGGCCTTGCCGCCCTTGCCGGCGACGCGGGCGAACCCCTCCCGCAGGTCGAGGTCGTCGACGTCCAGGCCGACGGCCTCGGAGATCCGCGCACCCGAGCCGTACAGCAGCTCCAGCAGCGCCCGGTCGCGCAGGCCGCGCGCGGTGCCCGGATCGCCGGCCGCCGCGGCGAGCAGCCGCTCCACGTCGGCGAGCGAGATGGCCTTCGGCAGCCGGCGCGGCGGCGTGGGCGGCTTGACGCCGTGCGCGGGGTCGCCGGGGGCGAGGCCCTCCCGCAGCGCGAACCGGTGCAGCCCCCGCACGGCGACCAGCGCCCGCGCCGCCGACCCCGCCGACAGCGGCGGATGGCCGGCGTCGCCCTCCCGCAGGCCGACCAGGAACGAGCGGACGTCGTCCTCGGTGATCTCGCCGATCGCCGCGCGGCCCCGCGCGTCCTGCACCTCGGCGTAGCGGCGCAGGTCCCGGCGGTAGGAGCTGAGCGTGTTGGCGGCGAGGCCCCGCTCGACGGCCAGGTGCGCGAGGTAGGCGCGCACGGCCGAGTCGAGCGCGGAACCCGTGCCCGCGTCCTGCGCGGCGCTCCGGGGGGACGGGCTCGGGGACAGTGCGGCACCTCTTCCGGCCGTGGGACTCCGGGGACCCGCCCATCATGCCCCCTCCGGCCGCCGGAGGGGGACCTCATCGGGGCCTAGTCCTCGGGCGCGTCGGCGGGCCGCAGGCCCCGGAAGCCGGCGTCGCGCGCCGCCCGCGCCGCGAGCACCCCCATGCACGCGATCATGTTGTGCAGATCGCCGGCGAGGACCTTGCGGACCGCCTCGTCCAGCGGCACCCACACGACCGGCATGTCGGCCTCCTCGTGGACGCGCTCGAAGTCGATCTCGCCGGCGGGTACCTCGGCGAGGTCGCGGGCCAGGAAGATGCGGACGCGCTCGTCGGCCATGCCGGGCGAGGTGAACACGTCGACCAGCGTGTCCCAGCGCGCGGCGCGGTACCCGGCCTCCTCCAGCAGCTCCCGCGCGGCGAGCTCGTGCAGCGGCTCGCCGTCCACGTCCCGCAGCCCGGCGGGCGCCTCCCACAGCATCCGGCCCACCGCGTGCCGGTACTGGCGCAGCATCAGCACCCGCTCGCGGTCGTCGAGGGCGAGGACGCCGACGGCGCCGACGTGCTCGACCACGTCGCGGGCGACGGCCTCGGTGCCGTCGCCCCGCGGCATCTCCACCCGGTCCCTGCGGACGCCGAACACCGGCCCCCGGAAGGCCCTGGACGACTCCAGGACCTTCCAGCGCTCGGGGCGGTCGCGGACGTCGCCGACGCCGAGGCCGCTCACGCGTCGCCCGCGCGCTGCTCGGCGTAGTCCAGGGCGGCGGCGATCAGCCCCTTGAACAGCGGGTGCGGGCGCGTCGGGCGGGACCGGAACTCCGGGTGCGCCTGCGTGCCGACGAAGAAGGGGTGCCGCTCGCGCGGCAGCTCCACGTACTCGACGAGCCGCCCGTCCGGGGACAGCCCGGAGAAGCGGAGCCCGGCCTCCTCCAGCCGGTCGCGGTAGGCGTTGTTGACCTCGTAGCGGTGCCGGTGCCGCTCGGACACCTTCGCCTCCCCGTACAGCTCCCGCACGACCGACCCCTCGGCGAGGTCGGCCGGGTACAGGCCGAGGCGCATCGTCCCGCCCATGTCGCGCTCCCCGGCGACGACGTCGAGCTGGTCGGACATCGTCGCGACGACCGGGTGGGCGGTGGTGGCGTCGAACTCGGCGCTGCCCGCGTCGGCGAGCCCGGCGAGCGTCCGCGCCGCCTCGATGACCATGCACTGCAGGCCGAGGCAGATCCCGAGCAGCGGGATCCGGTTCTCCCGGGCGTAGCGGACGGCGCCGAGCTTGCCCTCGATGCCGCGCACCCCGAACCCGCCGGGGACGAGCACGCCGTCGACGCCGTCCAGCTCCCGCTTGGCGCCCTCGGGGGTATCGCAGTCGTCGCTCTTCACCCAGCGGATGCGGACCCGGGCGTCGTTGCCGAACCCGCCGTGCCGCAGCGCCTCGGTGACCGACAGGTACGCGTCGGGCAGGTCGATGTACTTGCCGACCAGCGCGATGGTGACCTCGCGGGCGGGCTTGTGGACGCGGCGGAGCAGCTCGTCCCAGGCGCCCCAGTCGACGTCGCGGAACGGCAGGTCGAGCCGCCGCACCACGTAGGCGTCCAGGCCCTCGGCGTGCAGCACCTTCGGGATGTCGTAGATGGACGCCGCGTCCACCGCCGACACGACGGCCTCGCGGTCCACGTCGCACATCAGGCTGATCTTGTGCTTGAGCCCGTCGGTGATCGGCCGGTCCGACCGGCACACGATCGCGTCGGGCTGGATGCCGATGGAGCGCAGCGCGGCGACCGAGTGCTGCGTCGGCTTGGTCTTCAGCTCCCCGGACGGGCCGATGTAGGGCAGCAGCGACACGTGCAGGAAGAAGCAGTTCTCCCGGCCGATCTCGTGCCGGATCTGGCGGACCGACTCCAGGAACGGCAGCGACTCGATGTCGCCGACCGTGCCGCCCACCTCGGTGATGACGATGTCGACCTCGGTGTCGTCCGCCATCCCGCGGATCCGGTCCTTGATCTCGTTGGTGATGTGCGGGATCACCTGGACGGTGTCGCCGAGGTACTCCCCGCGCCGCTCCTTGGCGATGACGTTGGAGTAGACCTGCCCGGTGGTCACGTTCGCCGACCCGTGCAGCTCGGTGTCGAGGAACCGCTCGTAGTGGCCGATGTCGAGGTCGGTCTCCGCGCCGTCGTCGGTGACGAAGACCTCGCCGTGCTGGAAGGGGTTCATCGTGCCGGGATCGACGTTGAGGTAGGGGTCGAGCTTCTGCATGGTGACCCGGAGGCCGCGAAGCGTGAGAAGCCGTCCCAGGCTGGACGCCGTCAGTCCCTTGCCGAGGCTGGAGGCGACACCGCCGGTGACGAAGAGATGCTTGGTAGGACGTGGTCTACCAATGGCTGCCGATGGCAAGAAGGCGCTCCCGTGGTCGTGATGAGGCGGACGAGTCTCACCGTCCACGGGCCACCAGGATAACAAGTGAATTCCCCAGGCAGGACGCTACCCGGAAGGCGGGGCGCCGCCCCGGAGCGGGCGCCGCCCGCGGCGGCCGCCTCCGTCAGAGGCGCGGCGTCGCGGCGCTCGGCATGATGGTGCGGAGCTGGCGGGTCAGCTCGTCGATCAGGGAGCGCGCCTGGTCGGCCGCCTGGCGGGCGGCGTCGCGCTCCTGGGACAGCTCGGCGATCTGGGCGCGCTGCTCGGTGACGGCCTGGGCGAGCTGGTCGACCCACTGGTCGCGCTCGGCCAGCTTCTCGGCGACGGCGTCGCGCTCGGCGGCCATCTGCCGCATCGCGGTCACCGCCTTGTCGCGCTCGCGGCCGGCCTGGTCGGCGCGGCCCCGGGCGAGGGTGAGCTCGGACTCCGCGCGGGCCTGCGCCTGGACGGCGGCCTCCCGCGTCCGCTCGGCGGACTCGCGGGCCTTGGCGGCGGCGTCGCGCTCCCGCTCGGCCTTCTTGGCGGCCTCCAGCGACTGGGCGGCGGTGTCGAGGGCCTGCTGGCGCTCGGACTCGGCGGCGTCGGCGCGGGACACGGCCTCCTGGAGGCGGCGCTCGGCGTCCTGCGCGCGGCGCTCGGCCTCCTGGGCGCGGCGCTCGTTCTCCTGCGCGCGGCGCTCGGCGACCTCGGCGCGGCGCCGCGACTCGTCGGTCTCCTTGCCCGCGGCGACCACGGCGTGCTGCAGGTTCTGCGCGGTCATCTCGGCGTCGGTGACCTTGGCGCGCAGCTGCGACAGCTCGCCGTGCGCCGCCTCCAGCGCGCGGGACAGCTCCGCGGCCTGCTCGGCGACCCGGTCGCGCTCGGACTCGGCGGAGCGGCGGGCGTTGGCGGCGTCCTCGACGGCGCGCAGGGCGTCGTCGCGGGCCTCGCTCATGGCGTCGCGCTGCTGGATCGCCTGGCGGACGGTGGCCTCGGCCTCGGCGACGCGGCGCTCGGCCTGCTCGACCTGGGCCTGCACCTGCTCCATCTGCGCGCGCGTCTGGTCGGCCTGGGCGCGGGCCTGGTCGGCCTGGACGCGCCCCTGCTGGGCCTGGTTCCACGCGGCGGCGGCGTCGCGCTGCGCGTTCTCCTTCTCTGTCTGGAGCGCGGCGATCTGCGTGACGGCCTCGTTCTGGACCTCGGCGGCGCGGCGCTCGGCCTCCGCCAGCTTCCGCTCGGCCTCGACGGC
>NZ_JBIQHY010000008.1:29354-42146 GCF_044508335.1 Actinomadura sp. | reverse complement strand
CCGCGGGCGCGCTGCACCTCGCTCCAGGCGGCCGCGGCGTCGCGCTGCGCCGATTCCTTCTCCTGCTGGACGGCGGCGACCTGCGAGGCGATCTCGGTCTGCGCCTCGTTGACCTTGCGCTCCCCGGCGGCGAGCGCGTCGCCGATGAGGTCGGCCATCTGGCGGAGCCGCTCGACGATGTCCCACGGCTGGGCCTCGGGCCGCTCCTCGGAGGCGAGCACCAGCTCGCCGCCCCGCCCGTGCCGGCCGCCCTGCGGCTGGGGCGGCTGCGGCTGCGGCGGCACGCCCTGCCCGCTCTGGGCGTGCTGCGCGGGCTGGGCGTGCTGCGGGTGCTGGGCGGGCTGGGCCTGCTGCGCGGGCTGGGCCTGCTGGCCGGGCTGGGCGTGCTGTCCGGGCTTGGCCATGTGGATCGGCTGCTGGGCGGCCGGCCGCGCGCCCTCGGGCGCCCGGCCCATCGCGGGCCAGGGCGCGGCCGCGTCCGGGACGCCGCGGTTGCCGCCCGATCCGTTCAGCTCGCTCACGGTTCTCCTCGCCTCACGGCCGGGAGCCCGGCGGCCGGCATGGCGCCGCCCCGCCCGCTCGCCGCTTTCGTCGGACGGCCCGTCACTTCGCTCACGTGTCTCCTCGCCCGGCGGCGCGCGGCCGCGTTCGCGGGGGTCGTTGCGCACATCTCGTTCGCTCCGCTGCCGGCCCCGTGGCTCCTCGCTTCGCTCACTAGAGGCACTCTAGTCCCGACCAGCGGAGCGTTTGCCCAGTTTGGGGTTTAGTTTCTCGGCGGCTCCACGGCGTTCCCGCACGCAGGACGCCTGACGGCGGCCGGTACGGGCCGAGTCACGGTGCCGCGGGTCACATCAGGCCGGCGGCCGCGGCGGGTGGGACAATCGCGCCCCATGGAGCTTCGCACCCTGTATCCGCCGATCGAGCCGTACGACTCCGGGCTGCTCGACGTCGGCGACGGCGATCGGATCTACTGGGAGGTCTGCGGGAACCCCGAGGGCAAGCCCGCGGTCATGGTGCACGGCGGGCCGGGGGCCGGGTGCAGCCCGGCGCACCGCCGGCAGTTCGACCCCGAGGCGTACCGGATCGTGCTGTTCGACCAGCGCAACTGCGGGCGCAGCCTGCCGCACGCCAAGGACCCGGAGGTGTCGCTGGAGGCGAACACCACCTGGAACCTCGTCGCCGACATGGAGCGGCTGCGCGAGCACCTGGGCGTCGACCGGTGGCTGGTGTTCGGCGGGAGCTGGGGCAGCGCGCTGTCGCTGGCGTACGCGCAGACGCATCCGGAGCGGGTGACGGAGCTGGTTCTGCGCGGCGTCTTCACGCTGCGGCCGTTCGAGCTGTACTGGTTCTACCAGGAGGGCGCGTCCCTGCTGTTCCCCGACCTGTGGGAGAAGTACGTCGAGCCGATCCCGGAGGACGAGCGGGAGGACCTCATCTCCGCGTTCCACGAGCGGCTCAACTCCGCGGACCGGGACGTGCGGATCGCGGCGGCGAAGGCGTGGGCGACGTGGGAGGGCTCGACGATCACGCTGCGCCCCGACCCGGAGCTCGCGGACGCGTTCGGCGAGCCGGACTACGCGGTGGCGTTCGCACGCATCGAGAACCACTACTTCGTCAACGAGGGGTTCTTCGAGGACGAGCAGCTCATCCGGGACGTGGACAAGATCCGCCACATCCCGGCGGTGATCGTGCAGGGCCGCTACGACGTCTGCACCCCCGTGGCGACGGCGTGGGACCTGCACCGCGCGTGGCCGGAGGCCGAGTTCCACATCGTCGACGACGCGGGCCACGCGTTCAGCGAGCCGGGCATCCTGCACCGCCTCATCGAGGCCACCGACCGCTTCGCCGGCCGCTGAACCGGACATGCCATAACAAGATTATCAGAAAGCCCGGAACAGGCCGGGGTTCGCCGTCCGCGGCGGGCCCCGGCCTGCTCGTTCCCGGGTCGAATTTCCCATTTTCTTACTCGCCGGCGATCGACGCCTTACCTCTAAGCCAGCGACTCTGCCCCTTGAAGGCAACCGGGTGCGGGCTCCCAGAACGCGCGTGAACGCCGTGGTCCCCACGCGTCCCAGCGCGCCCGCGACCGGACGACCTCGTCGGATGCGACGTGACGCCGACCGCACCGGGACCGTTGACAGCGGATTCGAGTGACTTACCTCACACAACCGATACACAGAACCCCTCGCCAAGCGACGCCAAAACATTAAGCTGACGTTCAGGAAACGTCCTGGCGCCTTCTCCGGCGCACCCGGCAGTACCTCCTGCGTAGCGGCGGGAAATGCGCACCAAGTCTCGCGCGGCCCCGGTTTGAATTGCACCGAATTCGGCAAAGCCCTCAACCCTACCCACTGCGCAGCGCCGTCAAACATCTCGCAGATAACATTCATCTGCGATCACGGGGCGAGATTCGCTAAGTTGCCTGGACATGGCAGCGCAACCCCTGGAAACACCGACCCGACGCCCCGAGATGAACGAGACGAACGAGGAAGTGCAACTCCAGGAGCCGAGCCTCTCCGACGGCCCCGGGCTTTGGCGACTCGCCCGGGACTCACGGGTTCTGGACGTCAACTCGCCGTACAGCTACACGCTCTGGTGCCGCGATTTCGCGGACACTTCCGTGGTGGCCCGCGACGGCGGCGTCCCGTGCGGTTTCATCACCGGCTACGTCCGGCCGGCCCGCCCCGACACGTTCTTCGTGTGGCAGGTCGCCGTCGACGCCGCCCACCGCGGCCAGGGCCTCGCCCGCCGCATGCTCGACCGCCTCGCCGACCGGCTCGCCCCGCGCGGCCACCGGTACATGGAGGCCACGGTCACGCCGGGCAACACCGCCTCCACCGCGATGTTCGAATCGTTCGCCCGGGGCCGCGGATGCGAGCTCGCCCGCAGCCCGCTGTTCGGCGCGGAGCACTTCCCCGAGGGGGGACACGAGCCCGAGGTGCTCTTCAGGATCGGCCCGATCGCCGCCGCGAACTGACCCACTCCACACTCCCTCACCCGCTCCCCCACCCCGACTGCCTGGAGGCAGAGATGGACGTTTTCGCCCGCCTGGAATCGGAAGTCCGCGGCTACTGCCGCGGCTGGCCCGCGGTGTTCACGACCGCGCGCGGCAGCCACATGACCGACGAGAACGGCAAAACCTATCTCGATTTCTTCGCCGGCGCCGGAACGCTCAACTACGGGCACAACAACCCGCAGCTTAAACGCCGGCTGCTGGACTATCTCGCCGGCGACTCGATCGTGCACAGCCTCGACATGTACACCGCCGCCAAACGCGAGTTCCTGGAACGCTTCAACGAGTACGTCCTGGAGCCGCGCGGGCTCGACTACAAAATCCAGTTCCCCGGCCCCGCGGGCAACAACTCGGTCGAGGCCGCGCTGAAACTCGCACGGAAGTACACCGGCCGCGAGACCGTCGTCAGCTTCACCAACGCCTTTCACGGCATGACGCTCGGCGCGCTCGCCGTCACCGGCAACTCGATGAAGCGCACCGGCGCCGGGGTGCCGCTCGGCCACGGCGTCGCCATGCCCTACGACAACTACCTGGACGGCCGGACGCCCGACTTCCTGCTGTTCGACACGATGCTGGACGACAGCGGCAGCGGCCTCGACAAGCCCGCCGCCGTCATCGTGGAGACCGTGCAGGGCGAGGGCGGCATCAACGTCGCCACCGCCGAGTGGCTGCGCGGCCTGCAGGACCTGTGCCGCCGGCACGACATCCTGCTCATCGTCGACGACGTTCAGATGGGCTGCGGCCGCACCGGCTCCTTCTTCAGCTTCGAGGAGGCCGGGATCACCCCGGACATCGTCTGCCTGTCCAAGTCCCTCAGCGGCTACGGGCTGCCTTTCGCGGTCACGCTGATGAAGCGGGAGCTGGACGTGTGGGAGCCGGGCGAGCACAACGGCACCTTCCGCGGCTTCAACCCGGCGTTCGTCACCGCCGTCGCCGCGCTGGAGGACTACTGGACCGGCGACGGCTTGGAGAAGCAGACCCTCGCCAAGGGCCAGCAGGTCCAGTCGGCGCTGGAGGAGATCGCGCTCGCGCACGCCGGCGCCGTCGACTCCGTCCGCGGCCGGGGCCTCGCCTGGGGCCTGGTGATGAAGGACGCCGAGGCGGCGCCGAAGGTGTGCGGCGAGGCGTTCGCCCGCGGGCTGCTGATGGAGACCTCCGGCCCCGAGGGCGAGGTCGTCAAGCTGCTGCCCCCGCTGACCACCACCGAGGCGGAGCTGGCCCGCGGCCTGGAGATCATCGCGGACTCGGTCGAGGCCGTCCGCACGAAGGTCTCGGTCTGAGCCGGCGCACCGCACGCCCGGCACACGACTGGAAAGAGGAGATCAATGATCGTTCGTTCCCTTGACGAGATCGTCGGCACCGAGCGCGACGTCCAGGCGCCCACGTGGTGCAGCCGGCGGTTCGTGCTCGCCAAAGAGGGCGTCGGATTCTCGCTGCACGAGACGATCCTGTACGCGGGGACCGAGACGAAGATGTGGTACGCGAACCACGTCGAGGCCGTCTACTGCATCGAGGGCCACGGGGAGCTCACCAACGACGAGACCGGTGAGAAGCACGAGATCCGGCCCGGCGTGATGTACCTGCTGGACGGCCACGAGCACCACACGCTGCGGGCGCACACGGACGTCAAGACCGTGTGCGTGTTCAACCCGCCCTGCACCGGCCGGGAGGTCCATGACGAGAACGGTGTGTACCCGCTGCTGACTGAGGAGGACGCAGACGCATGAGCATCATCGAGTCCCATCCGACCATCGACGACGCCTACCCCACCCGGAAGGCCGCCGAGGCGGCGCTGCTGTACCGGCAGGACCCGGTCGTGTACGGCGCCCCGCAGGACGGGCCGATCGACGGCGCCACCCTCGACTCGTTCGAGGCCAACGGCTTCCTGACCGTCGACCAGCTGCTCGCGCCGGAGGAGGTCGAGGACTACCGCGCCGAGCTGCGCCGGCTGTCGTCCGACCCGGAGGTCCTGGCCGACGAGCGCACGGTCACCGAGCGCGGCTCGAACGAGGTCCGCTCCATCTTCGAGGTCCACCGGATCAGCGAGGTCTTCGCCGGCCTCGTCCGCGACCCCCGCGTGGTCGGCCGGGCCCGGCAGATCCTCGGCTCGGACGTGTACGTCCACCAGAGCCGGGTCAACTACAAGCCGGGGTTCACCGGCAGGGACTTCTACTGGCACTCGGACTTCGAGACCTGGCACGCCGAGGACGGCATGCCGCGGATGCGCGCGGTCAGCATTTCCATAGCGCTCACCGAAAATTTCGTGCACAATGGCGGGCTAATGATTATGCCTGGCTCGCACAAGACCTTCGTGGCCTGCGTCGGGGAGACCCCCGACGACCACTACAGGGAGTCCCTGCGCAGCCAGGAGATCGGCACGCCCGACCCCAACAGCCTCTCGATCCTGGCCGACAAGCACGGGATCGAGCTGTTCACGGGCCCTGCGGGCTCCGCGACCATGTTCGACTGCAACTGCATGCACGGGTCGAACGGCAACATCACCCCCTTCCCGCGCTCCAACGTGTTCATCGTCTTCAACAGCGTTGAGAACACGTGCGTCGAGCCCTTCTCGGCGCCCGCGCCCCGCCCGACGTTCATCGGCGCACGCGATTTCACTCCCGTGGCCGGCTGACCGAATCACAACAATTCGACAACCCCGACCGCTCGCCCCGCGCCCGCCGGGGGCCGTGCCAGGCCCCCCGCGGGCGCGACGGCACACCGACAGGAGTTCAACGATGACTTCTTCGAGAAGAGATTTCCTCCGCACCGCCGTGCTGCTGTCCGCCGCGGTCCCGCTGGCCGCGGCGGGCTGCTCCACGACGGATCCGGAGCAGGAGAAGGCGGGCGGCGGCACGCTGCAGAAGGCAAAGGACGCCGGCTCCATCACGGTGGGCTTCGCGAACGAGGCGCCGTACGGCTACACCGACAAGTCCGGGAAGCTGACCGGCGAGGCGCCCGAGCTGGCCCGCGTCATCTTCAAGAACCTCGGCATCGACGACATCAAGGGCGTCCAGGTCGACTTCGGCGGGCTGATCGCCGGGCTCAACGCCAAGCGGTTCGACGCGATCGCCGCCGGCATGTTCATCACGCCGGAGCGGTGCGCGTCCGCGGCGTTCGCGAACCCCGAGTACGTCGCCAAGAGCGCCTTCATGGTCAAGGAGGGCAACCCAAAGGGCCTGAAGAACGAGAAGGACCCGGCGGCGAAGGGCGTCAAGGTCGGCGTCCTGACCGGCGCGGTCGAGGCGGACTACGCCGAGAAGACCGGCGTGAAGAAGGGGAACATCAAGACGTTCGCCGACCAGGCGAGCGCCTACGAGGGCCTCAAGGCCGGCCGCATCGACTGCATCTGGCTGACCCGCATCTCGCTGGCCGACCTGCTGTCCAAGCACAAGGGCGAGGGCTTCGAGGTGACCGACCCGTTCACCCCGGTCATCGACGGCAAGGAGCAGCTCGGCGCGGGCGCGTTCGCGTTCCGCAAGGCCGACGCGGACCTGGTGAACTCCTGGAACGCCGAGCTGGCCAAGCTGAAGCAGCAGAACGGCCTGCTGCCGATCCTGCAGCCCTTCGGGTTCACCCAGGACGACATGCCGGGCCCGGACGACACCGCCGCCAAGTTCTGCAAGGGCTGATCCTCCGTGTCCGACGTCCTCGACAGCTACTCCCAGTGGCTGGACGGCGCGTGGGTCACGGTCAGGCTCACCCTTCTCGGCGGCGCGCTGGCGCTGGTGCTCGCCCTGCTGTTCGGCATGGCGGGCACCTCGCGCCACGCGTGGGTGCGCGTGCTGAACCGGGTGTACGTGGAGTTCTTCCGCGGCAACGCCACGCTGGTGCTGCTGTTCTGGTTCTTCTACGCGCTCCCGCTCATCGGCCTCCGGTTCACCACGATGTTCGCGGCCGTGCTGGCGCTCGGCCTGAACGTCGGCGCCTACGGCGCGGAGGTGGTGCGCGGCTCGATCAACGCCGTGCCGAAGGCGCAGTACGAGGCGACGGTCGCGCTGAACTTCACCCCGTTCCAGCGGATGCGCCGGGTGCTGCTGCCGCAGGCGTTCGCGCTGATGCTGCCGCCGTTCGGCAACCTGCTCATCGAGCTGATGAAGGGGACGGCGATCGTGTCCCTGGTCGGGCTCGTCGACCTGACCCGCGTGTCGAAGAACATCCAGGGCAGCACCGGCGAGACCGTCGCGGCGTTCTCGGTGGTCCTGGTCCTGTACTTCGTCGTCGCGCAGCTGCTGCAGCTGTTCGTCCGCTACGCCGAGCGCCGCGTGGACCGCATGCTCGGCCGCCGGCTGCCCAGTGAGCCGTCCCTCGGGACGATCGCGGCGGGCGCCCCCGGAGCGGGGGTGGCCGGCTGATGAGCTGGGACTGGCAGTACTCCGGGGACATCCTCCCCGACCTGCTGCGCGGCCTGCGGTACACGGTCATCGCGACGCTGGCCGGCTACGTGATCGCAATTGTGCTCGGCCTGGTGTGGACGCTGCTGCGCCGCACGCCGAGCAGGGTCTTCAACCAGGTGATCCGGTGGGTCACCGAGTTCATCCGGTCGACACCGCTGATCCCGCAGCTGTACTTCGTCTTCTTCGTCCTGCCCGCGTGGGGCATCACCATCGGGTCCCTGACCGCGGGAATCATCACGCTGGGGATCCACTACTCGACGTACACGGCGGAGGTGTACCGGGCCGGGATCGCGGACGTGCCGAAGGGGCAGTGGGAGGCGTGCACCGCGCTGAACCTGCCGAGGTCGCGGGTGTGGCTGGACGTGATCCTGCCGCAGGCGATCCGGCGCGTGATCCCGACGCTCGGCAACTACCTGATCGCGATGTTCAAGGACTCGCCGATGCTGCTGGCCATCAACGTCGCGGAGCTGCTGTTCTCCGCGTACAAGGTCGGCTCGCAGAGCCTGCAGTTCCTGGAGCCGATCACCATGGTGGGCCTGTTGTTCGTCGTGGTCAGCGTCATATCCTCGATACTCGTCCGCCGCTTGGAGAGGCGTTATGCCACCACGTAACACCGACGCAGCCGGCCCCGGGGACGCTGGGGGCAGCCCCTCCCCGGAGAGCGCCGGCACCACACCGGAGGCGCCCGAGGGCGCCGCGGCGGACACCGCCGCGGAGAAGGGCGTCTCCACGCAGAAGGGCGCCGCGCCCGAGGGCGCACCGGCGGCGGAGCTGCCGCACGGCGCCGCGCCGGGGATCCGCTTCGAGAAGGTGGTCAAGCGGTTCGGCTCCAACGTCGTCCTGCGCGAGCTCGACTTCACCGTGGAGCCCGGCGAGCGGGTGACGCTCATCGGGCCGAGCGGGTCGGGCAAGACCACGATCCTGCGGCTGCTGATGACGCTGGAGACGCTCGACGAGGGCCTCATCTGGATCGGCGACGAGACGCTGTGGCACATGGAGCGGGGCGGCAGGCGCGTCCCGGCGAACCAGAAGCACCTGCACGAGATGCGCAAGCAGGTCGGCATGGTGTTCCAGCAGTTCAACCTGTTCCCCAACATGAACGTGCTGCGCAACCTCACCGAGGGGCCGGTGCGCGTGCTGGGGGTGCCGAAGGACGAGGCGGTCGAGCGGGCCCGCGGCCTGCTCGACATGGTGGGGCTCTCCGACAAGGAGAACGCGCACCCCACGCAGCTGTCCGGCGGGCAGCAGCAGCGGGTCGCGATCGCGCGGGCGCTCGCCATGCAGCCGAGGGTGCTGCTGCTGGACGAGGTCACCTCCGCCCTGGACCCCGAGCTGGTCGTCGGCGTCCAGGACCTGCTGCGCGACATCGCCCGGCAGAGCGACCTGACCATGCTGTGCGTCACGCACGAGATGAACTTCGCCAGGGACATCTCCAACCGGGTCCTGATGTTCGACCAGGGCCAGATCGTGGAGGAGGGCCCGCCGGACCAGATCTTCGGCGAGCCGTCCGAGCAGCGCACCCGGGACTTCCTGCAGGCCGTCCTGGCCTCCTGAGCGCCTTCCCGGCACGTCGCCCGCGTCCCCGTCGCCCCGGGGACGCGGGCGATTCCCGTTCCGGGCGGCGCCGCCGCGCGGTCGCCGCATCCGCGCCCGGTCCCGATCACCCCGCCCGCGCCAGTACCGAATGACGTTCTGTACCGTGGCATCCACGGGACGAGGAGAGCGAGGCGATGGGGATTCCCAGGGGCACGTCGATCGTGGGGCTCGGGATGACCGAGCTCGGCAAGGTGTACGGGCGGAGCCCGCGGCGGCTCGCCGCGGACGCGGTGCGGCTCGCGGCGCGGGATGCGGGGCTGGCCCTCGGCGACCTGGACGGGCTGCTGGTCAGCCACGGGATGGGCGGCTCCCCCGGCATCGAGCTGGCCGGCACGCTCGGGCTGCGCGACCTGCGGCTGCTGTCCCAGGTCAACGCGTTCGGCGCGACGGCCGGGGCGATGGTGTCCTACGCGGCGGCGGCGGTGCTGAGCGGGACCGCGACCGCGGTGGCCTGCGTGTTCGCCGACGCGCCGCTCAAGCCGGAGCAGTCGGCGGGCTCGGCCTACAACCGCAGCGCCCGCGAATGGTACGGGTTCGGCGGGATGACGGCGGCGCTCGGGCTGCGCAGCGTCAACTCGTTCTACGCGCTCGCCGCCCAGCGGCACATGGCCCGGTACGGCACGACCAGCGAGCAGCTCGGCGCGATCGCCGTCTCGACCCGCGCGTGGGCGTCCCGCAACCCGCTCGCCCAGATGCGCGACCCGATCACCCTGGAGGACCACCAGAACTCCCGCTGGGTGTCCGAGCCGCTGCACCTGCTGGACTGCTGCCTCGTCTCCAACGGCGCCATCGCCGTCATCGTGACCGGCGACGACCGCGCCCGCGACCTGGCCCGCCCGCCGGTCCACCTGTGGGGATGGGGGCAGGGGCATCCCGGGCACCGCAAGGAGCGCGGCAGCGACTTCGGCCTCACGACGGGCGCCGTCTCCTCGGGGGCGACCGCGATGAAGATGGCCGGGATCACCCCGGCCGACGTCGACGTGTGCGAGCTGTACGACTGCTACACCTACACGGTCCTGGTGTCGCTGGAGGACTACGGGTTCTGCGCGAAGGGCGAGGGCGGGGCGTTCGCCGCGTCCGGGGCGCTCGGGCCCGGCGGGTCGCTGCCGACCAACACCGGCGGCGGGCAGCTGTCGGCCTACTACATGTGGGGCATGACGCCGCTGTCGGAGGCCGTGATCCAGGCGCGCGGGGACGGCGGTGAGCGGCAGGCGCCGTCCAACGACGTGATCCTCGTCAGCGGGAACGGCGGCATCCTCGACCACCACTCCACGCTGATCGTCAGCCCGCACCGGAAGGGGGCCTGAGCCATGGACATCGGCGTTCTGCGGCGGGACGGGCGGACCGACCCGTTCTTCGACGGCACCGCGTCCGACCAGCTGGTCATCAAGCGGTGCGAGGCGTGCGGCCTGTGGTTCGCGCCGGACGCGTCCGGCTGCCCCGAGTGCGGGGAGGAGGACCTCGGCTGGGCGGAGGCGAGCGGCGCGGCGACGCTGGTGACCTGGACCGTCCTCCCGAAGGACCCGCCCGCCTTCCTGGCGCTGGTCGAGCTGGCCGAGGGCCCGTGGCTGCACGCCCGCCTGGACGGGGTGGCGCGCGGCGACCTGCGCGAGGGCCTGCCCCTGCGGGTGACGTTCGAGCACCCCGCCGAGGGCGAGTCCTACATCCTGTTCCGCCCCTAGACCGAATCACATTCGGTCCGTTAGCGTCGGGGCATGAACACCGAGGTCTGCAAGCGATTCGGCATCGAGTTCCCGCTCTTCGCCTTCAGCCACTGCCGCGACGTCGTCGCCGCCGTCACCAACGCCGGCGGCTTCGGCGTCCTCGGGGCCGTCGCCTACACCCCCGACCGGCTCGAAGAGGAGCTGCGCTGGATCGACGACCGCGTGCACGGACGCCCCTACGGCGTCGACGTCCTCGTCCCCGGCAAGATCGACGAGTCGGCCCGGAGCGGCGGCGGCCTCGACGCCATGCTCGCCGCGATCCCCGACGAGCACTGGACGTTCCTCACCGGCCTGTTCGAGAAGTACGACGTCCCGCTGCCCGACTTCGAGAAGGCGAAGCGGTCCAACGCGCGCAGCGGGACGCAGGTGACGGCGAAGGGCGCGACCGAGCTGATCGACGTGTCCCTCGCGCACCCCATCGGCCTCATCGCCAGCGCCCTCGGCACCCCTCCGCCGCTCATGGTGGAGAAGGCCCGCGAGGCGGGCGTCCCGGTCGCGGCCCTGGTCGGCACGTCCGAGCACGCCCGCCGCCAGGTCGCCGCCGGGGCGGACCTGATCATCGCGCAGGGCGGCGAGGCCGGCGGGCACACCGGGGAGATCTCCACGATGGTCCTGGTCCCCGAGGTGGTCGACACCGTCGCCCCGGTGCCCGTCCTCGCCGCGGGCGGCATCGCCACCGGCCGCCAGATGGCCGCCGCCCTGGCCCTCGGCGCGTCCGGCGTCTGGTGCGGCTCGGTCTGGCTCACCACGGAGGAGGCGGAGACGTCCCCGGCCGTGAAGGAGAAGATGCTGGCCGCCACGTCCCGCGACACGATCCGCTCGCGGTCCCGCACCGGCAAGCCCGCCCGGCAGCTCCGCTCCGCCTGGACGGACGAGTGGGAGGGCCCCGCGAGCCCCGGCCCGCTCGGCATGCCCCTCCAGATGATCGTCGCCGAGGGCGCGATGCGGCAGATCACCAAGGCCGCCGAGTCCGGCAACCCGGGCGCCCGCGCCCTCGCCAACTACTTCGTCGGCCAGTGCGTCGGGCTGATGAACACGGTCAAGCCCGCGCGCCAGGTCGTCTACGACATGGTCGAGGACTTCGCGGACGCCGTGGAGCGCCTCAACGCCATCACCGAAGCGGACTGACCGGGGCGCCTGTGCCCGCGGTGTCGCGCAGGACGAAGACGCCCCAGCCGAGGTACCGCCGGTTGTAGGTGAGGTAGGAGCGGCGGGACGTGTCGGCGAACTCCCGCATGGCCGGAGCGTCCGGGTCGCCCGGGTTGGCCTTGAGCCATTCGTGGATCGTCCACCACTGCGAGGCCGCGTAGCGATCCCAGCTGTCGGGGTCGGCCAGGACCATCTCCACCAGTTCGAGCCCGGCGGCCTCGAAGCGGTCGAGCGTGCCGGGCAGCGACGCGAACTCGTCCCGCGCGAAGCCGAGCGCCCGGTGGGCCTCCCCGGGCGGCTCGTCGGTCCAGAACGGCTCGCCGATCAAGAAGAGGCCGCCGGGTTCGGCGGCGGAGCGCATGAGGCCGATCGTCCCGGCCAGGCCGCCGCCGATCCAGGTCGCGCCGAGGCAGGCGACCGCGTCGAAGCGGGCGGAGGCCCGGTAGCGGCCGGCATCGCCCTGTTCGAAGGTCACGCGCCCGGCGACGCCCAGCTCGCCGGCTCGCCGTCGCGCGGCGGCGAGGAACACCTCGCTCAGGTCGACCCCGTGGCCCGCGGAGCCGAAGGCCGCCGCCCAGCGGCACAGCATCTCGCCCTTGCCGCACGCCAGATCGAGGATGCGAGTGCCGGGGCCGATCCGGCTCACCTCGCCCAGCAGGAGGAGCTTCTCCTCGGTGAACGGGTTGAGGATGCGGTGATCCGCTTCGGAAATCTCGTGATAGCGCAGCAAGCAGGGTCTCCGAGGACGCGCGGTGAGGCCGATACCGGTCAGGATGCCGCCCGCGCCTCCGAGACGCGACCCCATTTCCCGCGCGTCCACTTCCCGGGCGCATGCCGGGAGCGCCCTCCCGCTCATCGCCGGTGAGGCGTCCCCGGCGGCCGCCCCCTTTTTGACGGACCCCGGTTGTAGCGTTCG
>NZ_JBIQHY010000008.1:20257-29254 GCF_044508335.1 Actinomadura sp. | reverse complement strand
GTGAGGCGTCCCCGGCGGCCGCCCCCTTTTTGACGGACCCCGGTTGTAGCGTTCGTGGCGACGTCGGCCGTCGGGCCGCGGGCTTGCGAGGAGGCGGGTATGGGCGACGAGGCGTCCGGGTGGGGCGGGGCGTTGTGGGCGGCGGCCGATCTGGTCACTCCGATGGCGATCCGGGTGGCGGCCACGCTGCGGCTGGCCGATCACATCGCGGCCGGTACGCGGACGGACGAGGCGCTCGCCGCGGCGGCGCACGCCGAACCCGACGCGCTGAGGCGCCTGCTCGGGCACCTGGTCACCGCCGGTGTGGTCTCCCGTGCCGAGACCGGTGACTACCGCCTGACCGGGCTGGGCGAGCAACTGCGGGACGACGCCCCCGGCGGCCTGCGGGCCTGGCTCGATCTGGAAGGGGCCATCGGGCGCGCCGACCTGTGCTTCGTCGAACTGCTCCACACCGTCCGCACCGGTGAGCCCGCGTTCCCCCGCCACTTCGGCCGCGACTACTGGGACGACCTGTCCGCCGACCCGGACCGGGCGGCGTCGTTCGACGCGCTGATGGGAGGGCGGCTGGTGGAGGAGGCGCCCGCCCTGGCCGCCGCCTACCCCTGGGGCGGACTCGGGCACGTGGTCGATGTGGGCGGCGGCAACGGCACCCTGCTCATCGCCATCCTGCGCGCCCACGAACACCTGCGCGGGACGGTGATCGACCTGGCCGGGCCGGTCGCGCGCGCCGAGGAGGCCATCGCCGAGGCCGGGCTGGGCGATCGCGCCGAGGCCCGGGCGGGCAGCTTCTTCGACGCCCTGCCCGCCGGGGCGGGCGGATACCTGCTCTCGGGCGTCCTCCACGACTGGGACGACGAGCACGCCGCCCGCATCCTGCGGCGGTGCGCCGACGCCGCCGGGGAGACGGGCAAGGTGCTCGTCGTCGAGCACGTCGCCAACGTCCAGGGCGCCACCCGGGACACCGAGGGCGACCTGCGCATGCTGTGCTACGTCCGCGGCAGGGAGCGCACCCTGGACGAGCTGGGCGAACTGGCCGCGTCCGCCGGCCTGCGGGTCGGGTCGACCGGGCCGGGCGGGCAGCACTCGATCATCGAGCTGGTCCCGTCCGGCTGACTCAGTCCTCGCCGGAGAAGCGCTCCCAGGCGGACTGGCGGGTGATGCCGAGCGCCCCGCCGATCCGCGACCAGGTGACCCCGCGGCGGCGCAGCTCCTGGACCCACGAGCGCAGATCGGCCTCGACCTGGGCGACGGCGGCGGCGACGCGCGGGATGTGGTCGAGCATCTCGTCGTCGCTCAGCGACTCCCAGGGCGGCAGGCGCAGCTCGACGGGCCTGTCCTCGTACTCCTTGATGATCGCGTCCGCCAGGGACACGCATTCGTTGCAGATGTGCACTCCCGGGCCGGCGACCAACCGCTCGACCTGGGTGTGCCGCTTGCCGCAGAACGTGCACTGGACCGTCATCGCTCCTCCCTTTCGTCAGGGTTGCCCTGACACGCTAGGACGTCAGGGACGACCTGACAAGTGATCACTGTGGGACGATGGGGCGGTGCCTCCGCCCGAGCCCGTCGCCGTCGATCCGCCGAGCGCGATCCCCCGGCCGTGGCTCACGCAGTGGTGGCTCGACCTCGCGTTCGTCCACTGGGCCACCGCCCTCGTGGACGAGTACGGCCCGCTCGGCGATCCCCTCTGACCCGGCGATGACGTGCCGGCCGGTCTCCCGGCCCCGAGATCCCGGCGGACGACGCCGGGGACGGCTTCGCCGCGCAGGCCGCTAGGACAGCGGGCGGCCCGGGCCCCTCTGGATCTGGTCGATGAACAGCCGGGCCAGGGCGTGCTGGCCGGCGATCGTCGGGTGGTAGCTGCGCGGCTCGGCCTCGAGCGCCGGCAGCTTCACCGCCAGGCCGTTCATGTACGCGTCCCGGCTGCCGACCTCGTGCCCGGCGAACGCGCTGTAGGCGTCGACGAACTCCACGCTGCCGGGAGCGTGCGTCGCGACCTTGCGCGCGTCGGCCTCGGCGGCGGTCTGGCGGATCAGCCGCCCCAGGTCGTAGGCGCGGGCGTTCAGCCAGCGCTGGTCCGACACCGTGATGTTGTCCCCGTCGACGCCGCTGACCTCGGAGAACGCCTTCGGATAACCCATCACGATCACCCGCGCGTAGGGCGCCCTCGCGGTGATCTCGGCGAGCAGCCCCGAGAGGTTCTGCCGCAGGTCGGACATCTTCTCGGCGATCTCCGTGCCCTGCCTCGTGCAGCCCTTGCTCCACGGGAACTTGACGACGCATCCCGCGAGCACCTTGGAGAAGCCGACGTCGTTGCCGCCGATGCTGATGGTGATCAGGCTGGTGTCGCGCCCGATGCGGCCGATCTGCGGCGGTTCCCCGCCGCGCCCCTTCAGGACGTCGCGGGTGGTGGCGCCGGAGCAGGCCCAGAACGAGGAGCCCTTCGCGAAGCGGAACGTCCGGGCGACCTCGTGGTAGTACGCCTTGGACGTGCGGTGGCAGCGGTCGAGCGGGTTGTGGTCGGCCGCGGTCGCCTCCGCGCCGACACCCGCCGAGTAGGAGTCCCCCAGCGCGACGTAGGCGCCGCGGGTGGCCGCTTCCAGGGGCGTGGGCGCCCGGTGGGCGGCGACGGGGTCGGCGCGCTTCTCCGGCGCGGGCGCCCGGCATCCGGCGCCGAAGACCTCGCAGCGCACAGCCGGCAGCGCCACCAGCGGGACGACGGCCAGCGCCAGCAGCGCCACGAGGAGGACGATCGCGGCGTTCCGCTCGCCGAGACGGTCGCGTATCCACGTCACCGGGCTGGTCATCGTCCTCCTTCCGCGTCCATCGGCCAGACGTCCGTGAACCGTCCCGGGTTCCCGTCTTTACATTGTAGATCTTGATCTGGAGCGCGGCCGCGGAGCCCCGCGTCCAGAGGACCGACGATGAGTCAGCGGAAAGGACGCATGCTCGCGGCACTGACCGGCCTCGCGGCCGGTCTGAACGCCCACATTCCGGTGCCGCTCGTCGGCCCGATCGCCTGGTCCGGCCGACTCGCCGACGGGATCCTCGCCTGGGGCCGGGCGTGCCGCTCGGGTACACGGGCCATCGCCTGCTCCCGCGACGGCGGGCCGCTAGGCGAGCGGCGCCCACATGACGACGCGCGGCCCGAGCTCGTGCAGCCCGGCCTCGATCTCGGCGTCCCAGTAGGACCTGATGCCCGGCCCCCACCGCTCCTCGGGCAGGCCGGCGAACCCGTGCCGGGCGTACCAGGGGCCGTTCCACGGGACGTCCCGGAACGTCAGGAGGCTGACGCCGGGCGCGCCGGCCGCCGCCGCGCGCGCCATGACCTCGTCCAGCAGCCGGACGCCGATCCCGCGGCCCGTCAGGTCGCCGCGCACCGAGATCTGCTCCAGGTGCGCGGCCCCGTCGACCTCCTCGACCGCCGCGAACCCCACCGGCGGGTCGCCCGCCACCACGATGTCGGCGCCCTTGCCGATCACCTGCTCGACCACGGTCGGGCCGGGCGGGAAGACGATCCCGATCTCCGCGAACATCGCATCGCCCGAGTTCTCGATGTCCGCCAGGCCCGGCAGGTCCGCCGGGCGCGCCGGCCGTACGTCGTACTCCATCCCGCGATCGTAGGCCGCGGCCCCGGGCGGCGGCCTCCCCTTATCCGCCGACCGGCGGGCCGGGCGGTTCCGCGGCGCTCCAGAACTTGGCGTAGCGGCCGCCGCGGCGGAGCAGCTCGGCGTGGCCGCCCTCCTCCACGATCCGGCCGCCGTCCAGGAGGGCGACGCGGTCGGCACGCCGGACGGCCCGCGGGCGGTGCGCGACCATCACCACCGTCCGCCCGGCCATCAGGCGCTCGACGCCCTCGTGGACGGCCGCCTCGCTCACCGGGTCGAGCGCGGAGGTCACCTCGTCCAGCAGCACGATCGGCGCGTCCTTCAGCAGCGCCCGCGCGATCGAGACGCGCTGGCGCTCACCGCCCGACAGCAGCGCGCCGCCCTCGCCGACGCGCGCCGCCCACCCGCCGGGGAGCCGCTCGATCACCTCGTCCAGGCGCGCCGCGGCCGCCGCCGCCCGCACCTCGGCGCCGCCGGCGTCCGGGCGGCCCAGGCGCACGTTCTCCTCGATCGTGCCGTCGAAGAGGTAGACGTCCTGGAAGACGACGGCGATCTGCGCCATGAGCGCCTCGGTGCCGATCGCGCGCACGTCCACGCCTCCCACGCGTACCGCGCCCGCGTCCACGTCGTGGAACCTCGCCAGCAAATGCAGCAGCGTGCTCTTGCCCGCGCCGGACGGCCCCACGATGGCGAGGCGCTCCCCCTCGCGCACGGACAGCGACAGGTCCCTGATCACCGTGCGGCCGCCGTGCCGGAACGTGACCGACTCGAACTCCAGGTCGCGCCGCACCGGCCGGACCGGCTCGCGGGGCTCGGGCAGCGGCTCGGTGCGCAGCACCGCGTCGAGCCGCGCCAGGTCGGAGCGGGCGGCGCGCATCCGGCCGCCGATGGACGACAGCGACAGCAGCGGATCGGCGCAGCGGGCGGCGAGCACCAGCATCGCCAGGACCTCCGCCGCGCCGATGCGCCCGCCCAGCGCGAGATAGGCGCCCAGCACCAGCATCGCGGTGAACGCCGCCTGCACGGCGAGGTTCAGGCCGAGCGCCCCGGGCAGCGCCGACAGCGCGGAGCGGCGGGACGCGCGGCGCAGCCCGTCCAGCGAGTCGTCGAGCAGCCGGAAGCGCTCGGCGGCGCGGCCCCCCGCCCGCAGCACCGGCTGGGCCTGGAGGTACTCGATGACGCGCCCCGCCGCCTCGTCGGCGCGCTCGTGGTGCTCGGCGTCCGCGGCGGCCGTCGAGCGGCCCGCCCAGACGTGCACCACCGCGACGACCGGTACGGCGGCCAGCGCGGCGAGGCCCATGCGCCAGTCGAACGCGAGCATCACGGCGACGATCGAGAGAGGCGTCACGCAGGCGGAGACGAACGGACCGAGCATGTGCGCGATCACGCTCATCGCCCGCAGGACGCCGCCGCCCGCCAGGACGGACAGCTCGCCGACGCGGCCCCCGCCGTACCAGCCGACGGGCAGCCGGGCCAGATGGCCGCCGAGCCGGTGGTACATGCCGTGCAGCAGCGTCGTCCCGGCGCGGAAGCCGGCCAGGTCGGCGGCGTAGCGCAGCACCGCGCACCCGGCGACCGCGGCGCCGAACGCGGCCAGCCACGGCCACGCGTCCCGCGGCGCGTCCCCGAACAGCTCCCGGAGCACGGGGACGAGCAGCGCGCAGGACAGCCCCTCGGCGGCCGCGGTCACCGCCATCAGGGCCGCGGTGCGCCGCACGGGAGGCGCGTACTCCGGTCCCAGCACGCGCAGCAGCATTCTGATCATCGGAGGCCGGCTCCTCGCAGTGCGGTGTCGTCGGCGCCGATCCCGTCGGCGGCGCCGATCCCGTGCGCCGCCGCGCGGTGGGTGCGCCAGAGCGCGGCGAACCTCCCGCCGCGCGCGAGCAGCTCGGCGGGTGCGCCGCGTTCGGTGATCGCGCCGTTCTCCAGGACGACGACGGTGTCGGCGCCGGCGATCGTCTCCAGGCGGTGGGCGATGACCAGGACCGTCCGGTCGCCCTTCAGCTCCGCCAGGGCGCGGCGCACCGCCCGCTCGGTCAGCGGGTCGGCGAAGGCGGTCGCCTCGTCCAGCACCAGGACGGGCGCGTCGGCGAGCAGCGCGCGGGCGAGGGCGATCCGCTGCGCCTCGCCGCCCGACAGCCGCACCTCGTCGCCGATGACCGTCTCGTATCCGCGCGGCAGTTCCAGGACGCGGTCGTGGACGTTCGCCGCCCGCGCGGCGCGGACGATGTCGCCGCGCCCGGCGTGCGGGACCGCGAGCGCGATGTTGTCGGCGACCGACGCGCGCAGCAGGCGGACGTCCTGGAAGACGAAGGAGACCGCGCGGTAGAGGTCGCGGGCGGCGATCTCCCGCAGGTCGGCGCCGCCGAGGCGGACCGATCCGGCGGCCGGGTCGAAGAACCGCGGCAGCAGCTGGACCAGCGTGGACTTCCCGCTCCCGGACGGCCCGACGACGGCGGTGAACGTGCCCGGTTCGAGGACCAGGTCGATGCCCCGCAGCACCTCCCGGCCGGCGTCGTATCCGAACCGGACGCCGGTCATCTCCACCCGGTGGCCGCGGGGCGCGGCCGGGCGCGCGGGCTCGGGCAGCGGCGGCCACGCCAGCACGTCCCGGATCCGGCCGACCGCGCGGCGGGCGGCCTGCATGTCGTCGAAGCCGTGGCCGAGGGCCTCCACCGGGGCGGTCAGCCCCAGCCCGAGCAGCAGGAAGGGCAGCAGGTCGGCGGCGGGCATGCCGCCGCCCGCGATCATCGCCGTCCCGCCGGTCAGCACGGTCGCCAGGACGAACGGCGGCGACAGCACCGCCTGCATCGCCGCGGCGACCGGGGACAGGCCGCGCACCATGCGGTAGAAGGAGCGGACGAAGTCGTCCACGGCCGCGGTGAACCCGCGGTGGGCGCGCTCCCCGCCGCCGAACGCCTTCACCACCGCGATGCCCTGCACGAACTCGACGACGGAGTCGGAGATCCGCGCCATGCCCTCGTCGAACTCCCGCTGCTCGCGCAACCGGGCCGGGGTCATCATCAGCGGGACGAGCGCCAGCGCCAGCGCGACCGGGACGAGGGTGACCAGCGTGAGCCGCCAGTCGACGGTGAACAGGTAGACCAGCGACACGAGCGGCACCGCGAACGCGGACACCAGCTCGGAGGGCGTGTGCGCGATGAACGGGTGCACCGCGCTCACGTCGTCCCCGACGACCTTGGCCAGCTCGCCGGTGCGGCGCCGGGAGAGCCGGCCGAGCGGGACGAGCCCCAGCCGCTCGGCCAGCGTGCGGCGGAACGACAGCTGCACGCGAACGTCCAGGAGGTGCCCGAGCCCGGACGAGGCGGCCGTGAACAGCAGCCGGAGGAACAGGCCGGCCGCGCCCGCGGCCACGGCGGTCCAGGCGTGCCCGTGGTCGACCGGGCCGGGCGCCAGGAGGGTCCGGCCGAGTTCCACGACGGCGAGCAGCGGCGCCAGGCCCGCGACGGCCCCGATCACCTGGAGGGCCACGATGGCGGCGAAGCTGCGCGCGTGGGGGCGCAGCAGCCCCGTCACGCTCCCGCTCATCCCCCTCCCTCCCGCTTCTCGCGGCGGCTGCCGCGCGGCAGGGTGACGGCCATGACGGTGCTGGGCACGTCCAGCTCGATGCGGTGCCAGCGCCCACGCGGGACGACGGCGGCGGTTCCGGCGGTCAGCCTGATCTCCTCCTCCCGCTCCCCCGGGCGCTCCGGGCGCAGGTAGAGGCGGAATTTGCCGATCAGGCAGGAGACGACCTCCTCGGCCTCGGGATGGATCTCCCAGTGGTCGGCGTGGACGTCCTCGCCGGTCTTGGCGTGGACCGCGGTCAACCGCCAGCCGTCCCCGCCGCCCGCTCCGCCTCCCGCGCGGATGGTGCCGCCTCGCTGGAGGTGGACGGAGGACGAGAAGAGGTCGATCGGGGTGACGGTCATTCCGGGCCTCCTTCCCGCCGCGGCGCCGGCGGGCCCGTGCGGGGCAGGACGGCCAGGGCGATGAGGACCGCGGAGGCCAGGAGGACCGCGCCGAGGACCATGCCGAGCGCGTACCCGTCGTTGAGGGTCGCGGGCGTGACGATGCCGCCGGTGCGGTGGTGGGCGGCGGTGCCGAGGGCCGCGAGGCCGAGCGAGGCGCCGATCTGGCGGGAGCTGTTGAGCAGGCCGGCGGCGACGCCGGTCTCGTGGGACGCGACGCCGGCGGTGGCGGTGGAGACGAGCGGCGCGAGGCAGAGCCCGATCCCGACGCTGGCGACGATCGACGGGCCGAGGACGTCGCTCGCGTACGAGCCGTCCGAGCTGATCAGGCCGAACCAGGCGAACCCGGCCGCGGTCATCGCCGCGCCGCCGGCCAGCACGGTCCGGGGGGCGGCGCGGTAGCCGATCCGGACGGCGAGGACGGAGCCGGCGATCACGCCGAGGGCGAACGGCAGGAACATGGCCCCGGTCAGCGCCGCGCCGTGGCCGAGCACCCGCTGCAGGTAGAGGGACATGAAGTAGAAGGACGAGGCCATGGCCCCGCCGACCAGGAGGTTGACGGCGTTCGCGCCGGTCACCGAGCGGTTGGCGAACAGGCCGAGCCGGACCAGCGGATCGCGGGGCGTGCCCCGCTCCACGAGGACGAACGCGGCCAGCAGCACGGCGGCGGCCGCCAGCGTCGCCACGGTGGCCGGCGACGTCCACGAGTTCTGCTCGGTGCGGACCACGCCGAACACCAGCAGGGTCAGGCCGCCCGTGGCCAGGACGGCGCCGAGCACGTCCGGGCGGCCGCCGCGGGCGGGCGCCGGAGCGGACCTGATGCCCCGCCACGCCATGGCCAGCGCGGCGGCGGCCATCGGCACGTTCACGAACATCACCCAGCGCCAGCTCGCGTACTCGGTGAGCACGCCGCCGATCAGCACGCCGAGGGCGCCGCCGGCGGCGTTCACCGCGCTCCAGATCCCGAAGGCCCGGACGCGGGCGCGGCCCGTGGGGAACGCCTCGGTCAGCAGCGCCAGCGCGGCGGGGGCCAGCATGGCGGCGCCCACCCCCTGCGCGGCGCGGGCGGCGACCAGATGGCCGGGCACCTGCGCGAGACCGCCGAGGAGTGAGGCGAGCCCGAACAGCCCGAGCCCCAGCAGCAGGACCCTTCTGCGGCCGTACCGGTCGGCGGCCTTGCCGCCCAGCAGGAGCAGGCCGCCGAAGGTCAGCGCATAGGCGTGGATCACCCAGGTCACGCCCACCGCGCTGAAGCCGAGGCCGGCGCCGATCTGCGGAAGCCCGACGTTCACGACCGACAGGTCCAAGGAGACCATGAACTGCACGACGGCCACCGCGGCCAGGACGAGCCCCGGCCGGGCGTCCGGCCGGGCGTCCGGCCGGGCGTCCGCCGTCCTCGTCGTCGCTTCGTTAATCGT
>NZ_JBIQHY010000008.1:0-20157 GCF_044508335.1 Actinomadura sp. | reverse complement strand
CCGGCCGGGCGTCCGGCCGGGCGTCCGCCGTCCTCGTCGTCGCTTCGTTAATCGTCATGCCGGACATCGTCACGGCCGGACCGGCCGGCGGTCGTCCTGCCGGGGAAGACACCTTCGCGCGGCACCCGGGGAGCAGGTTCCGCCCGTCTACATCCCCGGGAGTACTCGTCCATTGCGACGTGCGGCGGAGGACCCCGGCGGAAAAGCCGCTTAACCTACCCAGATGAGGTTCATCGACCGGTTGCCGCCGCTCGCCCAGGACGGCCTGCTCGCCGCCGCGGTGGCCGTCCTGCCGGTGCTCTTCGTGATCTTCACGGCGGGTTCGGGCCCGCTGGACGTCGTGCTCGCCCTCGCCGGCTCGCTCGCGGTCGTCGCGTGGCGGCGCGCGCCGCTGGCCGCGCTGCTCGTCGGCACGCCCTGCATGCTCGCGGTCGCCGTGCACGTGCAGCCGGGCCCCTCGGCCGTCTTCCCCGTCCTGGTCGCGGTGTTCGGGGCGGCCAGGGCCGGCCGCTGGCCCGCGGCGGCGCTGGCGGCCGCGGCCTTCCTCGGCGCCGACCTGGCGGTGAACCTGCCCGGCGCCGACGGGCCCGTGGAGGGCCTGGAGAACACCTCGCTGCTGCTCGGCTGGTTCGTGGCGGCCGGCGTGGCGGCGACGGTGACCCGGCACCGGCAGGCGTACCTGGAGGAGGTCGAGCGGCGAGCCGCGGAGGCCGAGCGCACCCGCGAGGAGGCGGCCCGGCGCCGCGCGGGCGAGGAGCGGCTGCGCATCGCCCGCGAGCTGCACGACTCCCTCACGCACAGCATCTCGATCATCAAGGTGCAGGCGGGCGTCGCCGTCCACGTGGCGCGCAGGCGCGGCGAGGAGGTGCCGCCCGCGCTGCTGGCCGTCCAGGAGGCCAGCGGCGACGCGATGCGCGAGCTGCGCGCCACCCTGGAGGTGCTGCGCGACCCCGGCGGGCCGGACGACGAGGCCGTCGCCAGCGGCCTGGACCGCCTGGACGACCTCGTGGAACGCGCCCGCTCGACCGGGCTGCCCGCCACCGTGACGGTCTCCGGCACCCGGCGCGACCTGCCCGCCGAGGTCGACCGGGCCGCGTACCGGATCGTCCAGGAGGCCCTCACCAACGTCTCCCGGCACGCGGGCGGCGCGTCCGCCGAGGTGCGCATCGACTACACCCCCGGCGGGCTGGTCGTGCGGGTCGACGACGACGGCAAGGCGGACCCGGACGCGCCGCCCGTCCCGGGCACCGGCCTGCTCGGGATGCGCGAGCGCGTCGCGGCGCTCGGCGGGCGGCTCCGCGCCGAGCCCCGGCCCGAGGGCGGCTTCACCGTGTGCGCCGAGCTCCCCCTGGGAGGCGAGGCGTGATCCGCGTGCTGCTCGTGGACGACCAGGCGCTGATCCGCGGCGGTTTCCGCGCCCTGCTGGAGATCGAGGACGACGTCGAGGTGGTGGCCGAGGCGGCGAACGGCGAGGAGGGCGTCGCGCTCGCCGTCGAGCACCGGCCGGACGTCGCGCTCATCGACGTCCAGATGCCGGTGATGGACGGCATCGAGGCGACCCGGCTGATCGCCGCCGACGAGCGGCTGGCGGGCGTCCACGTCGTGATCCTCACCAACTACGGCCTGGACGAGTACGTCTTCAACGCCCTGCGCGCCGGAGCCTGCGGGTTCATGGTCAAGGACACCGAGCCCGCCGACCTGGTGCAGGGCGTCCGCGTCGCGGCCCGCGGCGACGCCCTGCTGTCCCCCGCGATCACCCGGCGGCTGATCGGCGAGTACGTCGCCCGCCGCCCCGAGCCCGCGCCCGGCGCCCTCGACGTGCTGACCAACCGCGAACGCGAGGTCACCGCGCTGGTGGCCCGCGGCCTGTCCAACGACGAGATCGCCGCGCACATGGTGATCAGCCCGACCACCGCCAAGACCCACGTCAGCCGCGCGATGACCAAGCTGGGCGCCCGCGACCGCGCCCAGCTGGTCGTCTTCGCCTACGAGTCCGGCCTCGTCAGCCCCCGCCGCGCCTGACTCCGGCCGAGGCGGGGCATGGCGGGATGCCGCCATGGCCCCCGGGCGCGCCCGTTCGGCGAACCTCCAGGGGAAAACCGGATGCGGGCGCCGCGGCGGCGGGGGCATGCTCGGGTATGGCCTGGACACTCACCGACGATCTCGACGGGTTCCTCGCGCGGGCGGGCGGCTTCCTGCGGGCCGATCCCGTCGCGAACACCGTGCCGCTGACCGTGACCGAGTCCATGCGCGTCCAGGGCCCGGGCCTCTTCGGGGAGGCGCTGCTCGGCTGGTGGACGGAGGGCGGGCGGGTCGCGGGCGCGTGCCTGTGGACCGGCGCGCACCCGCCGATGCTGAGCGCGATGCCGGAGGCGGCGGCCGCGGAGCTGGCGGAGACGCTGGCCGGGCGGGGCGCGGCGGTGTCCGGGATCAACGGGGCGCCGGAGGCCGCCGAGGCGTTCGCGGACGCGTGGACGAAGAGGACGGGGGCGGCGAGCACGGTCGCGATGCGGCAGCGGCTCTACCGGCTCGGCCGCCTGGACGCCCCCGCTCCGCCGCCCGAGGGCGCCGCGCGGGTGGCGGGCGGCGCCGACCGCGGCCTGGCGATGGAGTGGTTCACCGCGTTCTACGCGGACGCCGGGGAGCCCAGGCGCGCGAACCCGGGGCTGGTCGACGGCAGGATCGCGGCGGGCGGGGTGGTCTTCTGGGAGGTCGGCGCCAGGCCGGTGGCGATGGCGGGACGCACCGAGGTCGTCGCGGGCATGGCCAGGGTGGCGCCGGTGTACACGCCGCCGGAGCACCGGCGCCGCGGCTACGGCGCGGCGGTCACCGCCGCCGTCACCCAGGGCGCGCTGGACGCGGGCGCCGAGCACGTCGTGCTGTTCACCGACCTCGCCAACCCGACGAGCAACGGCATCTACCGGCGCCTCGGCTACCGCCCCGTCGAAGACCGCGTCGTGCTCGGCTTCGCCCCGCCGCCCGGGGGCCGGCTCACTTGACGCCGGCCTCCTTCATGTCGCGGAGTTCGCGCTTGAGCTCCTTGATCTCGTCGCGGAGGCGGGCGGCGAGCTCGAACTGCAGGTCGGCGGCGGCCTGGTGCATCTGCTCGGTCATCTGCTCGATCAGCGCCTCCAGCTCCTCGCGGGGCCGGTCGCCGACCAGGTCGGCGGCGTGGCGGCCGACCTCCCGGGCCTTGGACGCCAGGCCGGGGACGGGGGCCTTGCCGCGGGACTGCTGGCGGCCGGCGCCGCCGATGAGGGTCTCGGTGTCGGCGTCCTCGCGGGCGAGGGAGTCGAGGATGTCGGCGATCCGCTTGCGCAGCGCCGTCGGCTCGATGCCGTGCTCGGCGTTGTAGGCCTGCTGCTTGGCGCGGCGCCGGTTGGTCTCGTCGATCGCCCGCTCCATCGACGGGGTGACCGTGTCGGCGTACATGTGGACCTGGCCGGACACGTTGCGGGCCGCGCGGCCGATCGTCTGGATGAGGGACGTCTCGGACCGCAGGAAGCCCTCCTTGTCGGCGTCGAGGATCGCGACCAGGGAGACCTCGGGCAGGTCGAGGCCCTCGCGGAGCAGGTTGATGCCCACGAGGACGTCGAACTCGCCGGTGCGCAGCTCCCGGAGCAGCTCGATGCGGCGGAGGGTGTCGACCTCGCTGTGCAGGTAGCGGACCCGGATGCCGAGTTCGAGGAGGTAGTCGGTGAGGTCCTCGGCCATCTTCTTGGTGAGGGTGGTGACGAGGACGCGCTCGTCGCGCTCGGTGCGCTCGCGGATCTCGTGGATGAGGTCGTCGATCTGGCCCTTGGTGGGCTTGACGACGATCTCGGGGTCGATGAGCCCGGTCGGGCGGATGACCTGCTCCACGACGTCGCCCTTGACGCGGTTCAGCTCGTAGGGGCCGGGCGTCGCGGACAGGTAGACGGTCTGGCCGATGCGGTCGAGGAACTCCTCCCACTTCAGCGGGCGGTTGTCCATCGCGGACGGCAGCCGGAACCCGTGCTCGACCAGCATCCGCTTGCGGGACGCGTCGCCCTCGTACATGGCGCCGATCTGCGGGACGGTCTGGTGCGACTCGTCGATGACGAGGAGGAAGTCCTCCGGGAAGTAGTCGAGGAGGGTGTTGGGGGCCGAGCCGGGGCCGCGGCCGTCGATGTGCCGGGAGTAGTTCTCGATGCCGGAGCAGGTGCCGACCTGCCGCATCATCTCGATGTCGTAGGTGGTGCGCATGCGCAGCCGCTGCGCCTCCAGCATCTTGCCCTGCCGCTCCATTGCGGCGAGGGTCTCCTCCAGCTCGGCCTCGATGTCGCGGATCGCCCGCTCCATCCGCTCGGGCCCGGCGACGTAGTGCGAGGCGGGGAACACGTACAGCTCGTCGTCCTCGGTGATCAGCTCGCCGGTGAGGGGATGCAGGGTGGCGAGCTTCTCGATCTCGTCGCCGAACATCTCGATGCGGACGGCGAGCTCCTCGTACTGCGGAATGATCTCGATGGTGTCGCCGCGGACCCGGAACGTGCCGCGGGTGAACGCGAGGTCGTTGCGGGTGTACTGCATGCCGACGAGCTGCCGGAGCAGGTCGTCGCGGTCGATCTCCTGGCCGACGTGCAGCCGCACCATCCGGTCGACGTACTCCTGCGGCGTGCCGAGGCCGTAGATGCACGACACCGACGCGACGACGACGGTGTCGCGGCGGGTGAGCAGCGAGTTGGTCGCCGAGTGCCGCAGCCGGTCGACCTCGTCGTTGATCGAGGAGTCCTTCTCGATGTAGGTGTCGGTCTGCGGGATGTACGCCTCGGGCTGGTAGTAGTCGTAGTACGACACGAAGTACTCGACGGCGTTGTTCGGCAGCATCTCGCGCAGCTCGTTGGCGAACTGCGCGGCGAGCGTCTTGTTCGGCTGCATGACCAGGACGGGCCGCTGCAGCTTCTCCACCAGCCACGCGATCGTGGCGGTCTTCCCGGTGCCGGTGGCGCCGAGCAGCACCGCGTCCTTGTCGCCGCGCCGGATGCGGTCGGCCAGCTCGGCGATCGCCTGCGGCTGGTCGCCGGACGGCTTCATCTCGGTGACGACCTCGAACGGCGCGACGCGGCGCCGCAGGTCGGTGACTGGACGCATCGGCACTCCCCTGTCCCGGCGTACTACCTGCTCTGACAACTGTATGCAGGGCCTGCGACATTCCCGGCCGGCGCCGGTGCGCGGCCCGTCCCCGCCGGTCAGGAGGCGGGCAGCGGCAGCCGGGCCCGGACGGCGTAGCCGCCCTCGCGGGGCCCCGCCTCGAAGCTGCCGCCGAGCGCGTGGACGCGCTCGCGCAGCCCGACCAGGCCGTTCCCGCCGCTCGGCAGCCGGTGCTCGGGCCGGGCGGTGGGCGGGTCGTTGACGACCGACACCTCGATCGCCTCGGGCAGCAGGCCGAGGGACACCCGGGTGTCGGCGGACCCGGCGTGCTTGTGGACGTTGGTGAGGGCCTCCTGGACGAGGCGGTAGAGCGTCCGCCCCACGGCGTAGGGCATCGGGCGCTCCTCGCCGCTGACCGACATGTCGACGCGGAGGCCGGCGGCGCCGGACTGGCCGACGAGCTCGCGGACGTGGGCGAGCGTGACCGCCTCCTGGGGCAGCGCATGCTCGCCCTGGCGCAGGACTCCGATGACGTGCCGCAGCTCCTCCAGCGCCTGGCGGCCCATGTCCCCGATGACGCCGGCGGTCTCGGCGGCCCGGACGGGGTCGCGGCCGGCGATCGCCTTGAGCGCGCCCGCGTGCACGACCATGACACTGATCCGGTTGGCGACCACGTCGTGCATCTCCCGCGCGATACGGGTGCGTTCCTCTCCCCGCGCGCGCTCCGCGAGGAGGTGCTGTTCGCGTTCGAGCCTGGCCGTGCGCTCCTGGAGCGATGCAAGGAGTTGCTTGCGCGCACCCATGTAAAGGCCCAGCAGGACGGGGACGGCGACGAACGCGATGCCGAAGATCGCCTGCGCGGCGAAGGTCTCCGTCGCCGCCGTCGGGGACGGGAACGCCAGCCCGGCGGCGTAGGTGACGGCGGCGATCGTCAGCACCGTCCGGCGGGACGGGGCGTACGCGGCGAGCGAGTACAGGATGACCAGCGTGGCGAAGACGCCCGCCCCGGTGACCGTCCCGAACACGAGCAGGAAGAGGGCGAGGCCGACGGGATGGACGCGCCGCACGACCAGCGCGAGCCCGAGGACGACGCTGCACGCCGAGACGACCCAGGGCGGCAGCCAGAACCTCTGGTCGGAGAACCACAGGAACACGGCGTCGCCGGCGGCCAGGGAGACGGCGAGGAAGACGTCGAGCGCGCGTGAGCGGCGGGTCGGCCACGCCCCCGCCCACGCCCCCGCCCAGCGGCCCCGTACGCGCATGCGAAGAGTCTATGGCGATCAGGCCGACCGTCGATCGCGCAAGTGACCGAAGCCCTTACCGGCCGGGCTTTTCCGCATTCGTTGCACTGTGGTTACGATGACGGCGCGACTAGGACGGGGTGCCAGCCGAACATGACCCGCTTCACGAACTGGCTCGGGAAGAACGCCGACGCGGTGATCGCGCTGGTGCTGGCGATCGTCGTCGCCGTGCTCGGCCTCGGGGTGAACCTGCCGAACGAGGACGAGATCACCAACAGCGGCATCCTCGCGGTGATCGGCCTCCTGGCGACGTCGGTGCTGCGGGACCGGGGGCGGCGCATCCCGGTCGAGGCGGAGGTCCGCGACACGCTGCGGTCGTCGTCGGCCACGCTGGGCGAGCTGAGCGCCAAGCTGACCCGCGTCGAGAGCTTCGAGGACGTCCTGGCCGGCACCAAGCGCGCGCTGGACGAGTCGACGGTGGTCCGCGTCATCGGCGGCGCGCAGGTCGCGCACGTCCTGGAGGAGGCGCGCCGCGACACCGACCGGTGGTTCTTCAAGGGCGGGACGGGCACCTACATCCGCGCCCGCACGCTGCCCGAGTGCGTGGCGGCGGCCCGCAGGGAGCGGCGCACGCTGCTGTTCCGGGTGGAGATCCTCGACCCCTCCAACGTGGAGGTGTGCGAGGCGTACGCCCGGCACCGCCGCTCGGTGTCGGACGGCCCGGACGCGACGGGCGAGCCGTGGACGGTGGAGCGCACCCGCAAGGAGGCGTACGCGACGATCCTCGCGGCGTGCTGGCACAAGCAGCGGTTCGCGATGCTCGACATCGACATCGGCCTGGCGCAGACCATGACGACGCTGCGGTACGACCTCGCGTCGTCGCGGGTGGTGGTCACCCGGGACGACCCGCGCGGCGAGGCCCTGGTCGTCGACAGCAACAAGTTCTACTACAGCTGGGTGAGCGCGGAGCTGCAGACCAGCCTCGACCAGGCGCGCCGCGTCCCGGTCGAGCGGGCGAGGCTGGCGCCGCTGGACGAGGAGCCGACGGTCGAGCAGGTCCGCAAGCTCTTCGAGGTGATCGGCATCGAGCTGGCGTCCGGCTACACCGACCGCGACGTCATCGAGATCATCCGCAAGGCGCTGCGAGCGAAGGACCCCTACGAGTGAGGTACGCCGAGATCCGGGAGGAGATCCGCGCCGGGACCGCCGCGCGGACGCTGCCGGCGTGGGCGGGGCGCGTCCTCGGCGAGATCCTGGACGGCATCGCGGCGGGCGCGCCGCACGTCCCGGCGGTGCGGCACCCGCTGGGCTTCCTGTGCCTCCCGGTGGAGCGCACCGGCGATCTCGGCGTGTGCCTGCACATCTGGACGCCGGAGGTGCGGCCCGCGCCGACCACCACCTCGCCGGTGCACTGCCACAGCTGGGACCTGCTGAGCTTCGTCCTGTACGGGACGGTGCGGAACGTGCGGATGGACGTGGCGGAGGCCGCCGGGACGGCGTCGCAGCAGGTCTTCGAGGTCATCAGCCACGGCGACGTGGACGAGCTGAGGGCGACGGGGCGCGCCGTCGACTGCGCCCCGCACCGCTCCGCCGCGCACCGCACGGGCGAGTCGTACACCCTGCCCGCCGGGGTGTTCCACAGCACCCTCATCGAGGGCGGCCGGGACGCGGCCACGGTCGCCCTCGGCCGGCAGACGCCGGGCGGCGGCGACCTGTCGCTCGGCCCGCTCGGCACGCCCACGCACCGCGTGCGCCGGTCCCGTTCCGATCAAGCCGGGACCGAGCGCGCCCTGCGCCGGTGCGCGGCCAGGATCGCCGCCGCCCACTGCTCGGCACGCCGGTAGGCCGCCGCCCGGACCCGCAGGAGGCCCGATGAGACCCCCGACCCCGTCAGCGGCCGTCCCGGTCGATCTCTCCGAGGCCCGCGCCGTGGCGGTGGACGCCGCCGAGGCGGCGGGCGCCCTGCTGAGCGCCCGCGCGGGCGAGCCGCTGGAGATCCGCCCGAAGGGCGCGGGCCCGGACGTGGTGACGGCGCTGGACACGGCCGCCGAGGAGGTGATCCTCGCCCGGTTGCGGGCCGCGTATCCCGGGCACCGCATCATCGCGGAGGAGTCCGGCGTCCTCGACGGCGCGCCGGGCGAGGAGATGGTGTGGCTCGTCGACCCGCTGGACGGCACCAACAACGTGGCGATCGGGATGCCCGTGTACGCGGTGGGCCTGGCGCTGTGCGCGCGCGCCGAACCGGTCTTGGGCGTCGTCCACGACCCGGTGTCCGGCCGCACGTGGTCGGCGATCCGCGGCAAGGGCGCGCTGGGGCCGGACGAGTCGCTCCTGACGCTGCCCGACCGGCCGCGTCCGGGCCGGGAGGAGCACCCGGTCCTGGCATGGACGCAGGGCCACCAGGTCGAGCCGAACGATCTGGTGGCGTTCACCATGCGCACGGCCCTGGAGAAGCGGTCCGCGCGCATGCTCCAGCTGTGGGCGCCGCTGGTCTGCTGGGCGATGCTCGCGCGCGGGGACATCGACGGCATCGTCGGCTACCTGCCCGAGATCGTCGACCTGCCCGCCGGGGCGCTGCTGGCCGCCGAGGCGGGCGCCGAGTTCCGCCGCCTGGACGGCGGCCCCTACGAGCTCTGCATCGACCGCCCGGCGTCCGAGCTCGGGTTCGTGGCGGCGCGCCCGGACCTCCTCGACCGCCTCCTGGAGACCACGGCCTCCATAGCCATGCCGGACGGCAGCTTCCGCGTCGTCCTCTAGCCCGCCCGGCCGGTCAGCAGGAGCGCGCCCACCGAGGCGGCGCAGCCCAGGACCGCCAGGACGGCCCCCGTCAGGACGAACTTGCGGATCGGTACGCGCACGTCCCACCGCCGGCACCACTCGAACCACAGCAGCGTGGCGAGCGAACCCCACGGGGTGATGACCGGCCCCACGTTCGTCCCGATGAGCAGGGAGAGGAGCTGCTCCTTGTTCGACGCCGGTACGGCCGACTCCCCCGCCACGTACGCGGGGAGGTTGTTGAGCACGTTCGACAGGCCCGCGCCGGAGAACGCCGCCCGGAAGGCCCCCGCGGCGTCGCCGTCGTGGCCGACGAGGGCCCGCATCGCGTCGTCCAGCCCCCACCGTTCGAGCGTGGGGACGACGAGGAACAGCCCGGTGACGAACACCATGAGCTGCCAGGGGACGAGCGCGGGGCGCAGCGCCGACCGGTCGCGCACCGCGAAGGCGGCGGCGGCCACGGCGGCGGCGGCGGTCGCGGCGACGCCGAGCTGCACGCCGGTGTGCACGCCGGCGAGGATCGCGCCGATGAACAGCAGGCACGCGCCCCCCGTCGCGGAGAACAGCACGCGGTCGCGGACGGGCACCGGGTCGGGCGGGTCGTAGGCGTCCTCCCCGCGCATGCGGCGGCGCCAGTAGAACGCCCACAGCAGCGCCATCGTGACGGCCAGGACCGCCAGCTGCGGCAGCCACATGCGGGCCGCGAAGGCACGGGTCTCCAGGGCCACCCGGTCGGCGGCGAGCAGGTTGGTCAGGTTCGACACCGGCAGCAGGAGGCTCGCGGTGTTGGCCAGCCACACCGTCGTCATGGCCAGCGGCAGCGTCGCGATCCCCGCGCGCGCCGCCAGCGCCAGCATGACGGGGGTCAGCAGCACCGCGGTCGTGTCGAGGTTCAGGAAGACCGTGGTGAGCGACGCGAACGCCACGCACAGCAGGAACAGCGCCGCGTAGCTCCCCCGCCCGGCGCGCGCCATCCGCTGCGCGATCGCGTCGAAGACCCCGGCCTCCTTGGTCAGCTCCGCCAGGACGATCACGCTGAACAGGAACAGCAGCAGCGGCGCGATCCGGCCGATACTGGCCCGCGCCGTGCCGGCCGGGAGCAGGCCGGTGGCGACGAACACGAGCCCGGCCGCGAGGACCCCGATCCGGATCCGGTCGAGTACGCCCAGGGAGCGGGCGGTGCGGCGCAGGGTCTGCATCGGGGGCGGCACGGCCGCCATGATCTCACGACCCGCCCGCCCGCCAAGATCGAAAAACGTCCCCGGGACCCTGTTCCGCGCGGCCCGCCGCGCGATACTGGCGGCATGACACCCCCCGGCCGCACAGCACAGGAGCGCCCCACCGACTTCTTCATCAGCTACTCCCCCGCCGACGAGCGGTGGGCGTCCTGGATCGCGTGGCAGCTGGAGGCCGCCGGGCACCGGACGATGATGCAGGCGTGGGACTTCGTGCCGGGGACCAACTTCATCGACTTCATGGACCGGGGCCTGTCGGAGGCCAAGGCCGTGGTGGCGGTCCTGTCGCGCAACTACCTGCGCTCCCGGTACGGGCGGCTGGAGTGGATGGCGGCGCTGCGGGCCGACCCCGACGACCCGGCCCGCAAACTCGTCACGGTCCGGATCGAGGACTGCCCCATCGACGGGCTGCTGTCCACGATCACCTACGTGGACCTCGTGGGGATCGACGACCCGGACGAGGCGCGCGGGCTGCTGATGCGGCGCATCCGGGAGGCCCTCGCCGGCCACGCGCGGCCCCTGGACGGCCCCGTGTTCCCCGGCGGCGGCCCCTCCGCACCGGCCTCCGCACCGGACGGCGGCGGCGTCCTGCCGGGGCGTCTGGAAGCGCCTGACGGGCCGCAGGGGCCGGTCGGGGAGCGGCCGGCGCGCCGGGCGCCCGTCGCCGCGCCCGCGTTCCCGGCGGCGGGCTCCGGGCCCGAGCCGCGCGAGCACGTCAGCGTCCTGCACGTCTCGGGCCCCCGGTTCGGCCGGACGCTCGCCGAGCCGGGCGAGCCGACCACCGCCACCGAGCTGCAGGACCGCATCTGGAGCGACGTGACGCGGCTGGCCGACTCCGGCGTGCCCCGCCCCGACCTGCTCATCGTCACCGGCAACATCACCCACTCGGGCAGCCGCAAGGAGTTCGCCGAGGCGCTGTCGTTCCTGACCGGCCTGCGGGCGCTGCTCGGCCTGGAGGCGCAGCGCGTGGTGGTCGTGCCGGGCACCCACGACGTCACCCGCGCGGCGTGCCGGGCGTACTTCGCCGGCTGCGAGGCCGACGACATCGAGCCGCAGCCGCCGTACTGGCCGAAATGGCGGCACTACGCGGGCCTGTTCAGAGAGTTCTACCAGGGCATCGACGCGCTGATCTTCGACAGCGCGCAGCCGTGGACGCTGTTCCCCGTCCCGGACCTGCGGGTCGTGGTCGCCGGCCTCAACTCGACGCTGCCGCAGACGCACCGCGAGGAGGACCGCTACGGGCAGGTGGGCCGCGCGCAGGCCGCCTGGTTCAACGAGCGGCTCCGCCATTTCGAGGACGAGGGCTGGCTCCGCCTCGCCGCGGTGGAGCACACCCCCATCGCCGGGGAGCCGGGCGCCCTGCGCGATCCGGAGACCGTGGAGATGCTGCTCGGCGGCCACGTCAACGTGTTCTTCCAGGGGACGGAGTCGGAGTTCGGCGCCGTCCCGCTGCTCGGCGGCCGGGGCGTCCCGGCCGTCCCCGCGCTCGGCCCGGGGCGCCACCAGATCGTCGTGCTGCGCCGGGACGGCCTGGAGCGCTGGATCCCCGAGGACGCCGAGCGGCGCGGCCCCGAGCGGCTCGACCGGCCCTGGCCGGGCACCGCGGGAACGTTCCCGGCGCCGCGCGCGGAGGCGCCGCCCGCCCCGCCCGCACCGGAGATCGGGCCCGCCCCGGACGGCGCCGCCGAGCCCGTCCCCGACCCGGCGGCGCGGCTGCTCGACCGGCTCACCGAGGCGTGCGAGACGCGGTTCGAGCGGGCGACGATCCGGCGGATCGTCCCGGCCCCGCGCGAGGACGGCCGCGCCGACCCGCCGCACCTGCTGCTCACCCACCTGGAGGACGGGTTCGTCCGGCAGTACCGCATCGGCGCCCACGTCGGGCAGGTCACCGAGGCGGACGTCGACGCGTTCGTCCGGCAGGTCCACGCCGACGGCACCGACCACGGGTCGGAGCTGGTGTTCGTGGGGCCGCCGCCCGCCCGGTCCCTGCGCGAGGACGCGCTGCGGCGCGGCGTCCGGGTGCGCAGCCTCACCGAGTTCCAGGGCCTGCTCGACCTGTCGGAGTACGTGGCGGCGCAGACGCGGCGGCTGTCCGCCGACGGGCAGTACCCGCCGTCGCTGTACGTCCCGCAGCGGTTCCGGGAGCTCGACCGGTTCCAGGCGCCGGGCGAGGGCGCGGCGCCGGCCGGGACCGTCCGCGAGGACGCCGTCGGCGAGATGCTGCGGCTGCTGGCCGCCGACCACGGCCGGTTCGTGCTGCTGCTGGGCGACTTCGGGCGCGGCAAGACGTTCGCGCTGCGCGAGCTGGCCCGCCGCATCCCCGAGGAGCTGCCGCACGTCGTGCCGATCCTCATCGAGCTGCGGGCGCTGGACAAGGCGCACTCGGTGGACGGCCTGGTCGCCGCGCACCTCGCCAACCACGGCGAGGAGCTGATCGACCTCAAGGCGTTCCACTACATGCTCCGCCAGGGCCGCATCGTGCTGCTGTTCGACGGGTTCGACGAGCTGGTCACCCGGATGACCTACGACCAGGCCGCCGACCACCTCGACACGCTGCTGCAGGCCGCCCAGGACAAGGCCAAGATCGTGGTGGCGAGCCGGACGCAGCACTTCAAGTCGCAGGCGCAGGTGCTGACGGCCCTCGGCGAGCGGGTCGGCGTGCTGCCGCACCGGCGCGTCCTCGGCCTGGAGGAGTTCGCGCCCCCGCAGGTCCGCTCCTACCTGGTGAACCGGTACGGGGACGAGGACGCCGCCGAGGCGCGCCTGTCCCTGCTCGCCGGGATCGAGGAGCTGCTCGCCCTCACCGCCAACCCGCGGATGCTGTCGTTCATCGCCGACCTGCCCGAGGACCGGCTGCGCGCGGTCGCGCGGGCCCGCCGCACCCTGTCGCCCGCCGACCTGTACCAGGAGATCCTGTCGGCCTGGCTCGCCTACGAGGCCGACCGGGTCGGCGGCTCCGGCGGGCCGCCGGGGCTGAAGGCCGACGACATGTGGCGGGCCGTCGGCACGCTCGCGCTGCGGCTCTGGGAGGGCGATGACCAGTTCCTCAGCCTCGCGGAACTGGCCGACGTCGCCGACACCCTCACCGGCCTCGCCGGCGGCCGGATGTCGCCGCACCAGTTGACGCACGCCGTCGGCGCCGGGAGCCTGCTCGTCCGCACCGACGACGGGCTGTTCGGGTTCATCCACACGTCGGTGATGGAGTGGCTCGTCGCGCGGCACATCGCGGACGAGTTCGCGCGCGGCGCGACGCCGGCGGCGCTCGGCCGCCGCACGCTGAGCCGGCTCAGCGTCGACTTCCTGTGCGACCTCGCCGACACGCGCGCCTGCCAGGACTGGGCGGCCGGCGTCCTCGCCGACCCCGGCGCCGACGACGTCTCCCGCGCCAACGCGATCCGCGTCACGACCCGGCTGCGCACCCCGGCCCGCACCGATCTGCGCGGGGCGCGCCTCCAGGGCGAGGACCTGTCCTACCGCGATCTGCAGGAGGTCGACCTCACCGGCGCCGACCTCACCGACGCGCAGCTCGTCGGCGCGAACCTGTCCGGGGCCGTCCTGCGGGACGCGTCGCTGGCCGGGGCGCGGCTGGACGAGGCGCGCCTCACCGGGGCCGACCTGCGCGGCGCCGACCTGTCCCGGGCGCGGCTCGCCCGCGCCGACCTGCGCGACGCCGCCGTCGGCGGCGGCCGCTGGACCCGCGCGGCCCTCATCGACGCGGTGCTCCCCGACCGGATCGCCGCCGCGCCCGAACTCCGCGAGGCCGCGATCGCGCCCGGCCGCCCCGTCGAGATCCAGATCGCGCCGCCCGCGGTCGGCGTCCCCTACGGGTTCCACTTCGCGACCAGCCGCCTCCCGCAGCCGCTCGCCTACAGCCCCGGCGGGTCCGTGGTGGCCGTGGGCAGCGAGGACGGCGGCGTCCTCGTGTGCGACGCCGTCACGGGCACTCCCCTGCGGACGCTCCAGGGCCATACCGACCGCGCCTACGCGGTGGCGTTCGACTCCGGCGGCAACCTGCTGGCGAGCGGCTCGGCGGACGGCACCGTCCGGGTGTGGGACCTCGCCACCGGGCACGCGGCGCACGTCCTCGCCGTCCACCCCGAAGGCGTGTGGCCGGTCGTGCTGGGCGGCCGCGCCCCATCGGGCGGCGACCTCCTCGCGGCGGGCGCCGCGGACGGCGCGATCCGCGTCTGGGACACCGCCTCCGGCGCCCTCCTGCACGAGCTGTCCGGGCACACCGCGCCCGTCTACACCGCGGTGTTCGACACCGCCGGCTCCCTCATGGTCACCGGCGACGCGGGCGGCACACTGCGCGTCTGGGACCTCGCCGCGGGCGCGCTGCGGCGGGAGCTGACCGGCCACCGGGGCGCGGTGTTCCGCGCCGTCTTCCACCCGGACGGCTCCGTCCTCGCCGCCGGGGACGAGGCCGGCGTCGTCCGGCTCTGGGACATCCGCACCGGCGAGATCGAGCAGGAGCTGCTCGGCCACACCGGGCGCGTCTACGCGATCGCGTTCCACCCCGGCGGGGACCTCCTCGTCACCGGCGACACCGACGGCTCGGTCCGCATCTGGGCGGACGGCGCGCGGCGCAGCGTCCTGTCCGGCCACGAGGGCGGCATCTACCAGGCGCTGTTCAGCCCGGACGGCGGCCGCCTCGTCACCGCCGACAGCGCCGGGTCGGTCCGGCTGTGGGATCCGCGGACCGGGCGGCAGCGGCTCGAACTCGCCGGGCACCGCGGCGCGGTGTGGCCGGTCGCGTTCCGCCCCGACGGCGCGCAGCTCGCCACCAGCAGCAACGACGGCACCGCGCGGCTGTGGGACGCCGAGACCGGGCAGTGCCGCGTCGTCCTGCGCGGGCACGGCCGCCGCGTCACCGGGGTCGCGTTCAGCCCGGACGGCGGGATGCTCGCCTCCAGCGGCAACGACGGCCTCGTCCGGCTCTGGGAGCCGCGCACCGGCCGGATGATCCGCGAGCTGCGCGGCGTCGCCGACAACCTGACCTCCGTCGCGTTCAACACGCGCGACTCCCAGCTCGCGACCGCCACGAACGACGGCGGCGTCCACCTGTGGCAGGCCGGGACGGGGACCTTCGAGCGGGAGCTGAACGTCGAGACCGACCACGTGTGGGCGCAGGCGTTCGCGCCCGCCGGGGACGTCCTCGCCACCGCCAACGACGACGACTCGGTCCGCCTCTGGTACTGGACGACCGGCCGGGAGACCGTCAACCTCGCCGACCACCGCGGCCGCGTCCGCTCCATCGACTTCCAGCCGGGCGGCGCGCTCCTCGCCACCGGCTGCGACGACGGCCTCGTCCGCCTCTGGCACCCCCGCACCGGCGAACTCAAGGCCGCCATGCGGGGCCACACCGACCGCGTGTACCGGGTGGTGTTCTCACCCTCCGGGGAGACCCTCGCCAGCGCGAGCAACGACGGCACCGTCCGCCTGTGGGATCCGTCCACCGGGCAGGCGCTCCACACCCTCACCGCCCACACCGGCCGCCTGTGGACGACGGCGTTCCACCCGTCCGGGAAGATGCTCGCCAGCGCGGGCGACGACATGGTGGTCCGGCTCTGGAACCCCTCCGACGGGCGTCTCCTGCACACCCTCACCGGCCACACCCGGCGGATCTGGTCGGCGGAGTTCAGCCCCGACGGCACCCTCCTCGCCACGGCCGGCGACGACGGCGCCATCATCCTCTGGGACGTCGCAGACCGCGACGCCCCCGCGCGCCGCGCCACCCTCCTCGGCCTCGCCGAGGGCTGGGCCGCCCTCGCGCCGGACGGCCGCTACAAGTTCGAGGGCGACGCCACCGCCGAATTCTGGTACGCGATCGGCATGTGCCGCTTCGAACCGGGCGAGCTGGACCCCTACCTCCAGGAGGTCCGCCGCCTCCCACTCGACGCCCCGTTCTAGGACGCCCGTCCTAGGAATCGGGGTCCTGGGAGGCGGCGCGGCGGGTGAGGGCCTCCCAGAGGTCGTCCACCTGGGCCTTCAGGTCGTCCAGGGTGCCGGAGTTGTCGATCACGTGGGTGGCGACGGCCAGGCGTTCCTCGCGGGACGCCTGGTTGGCCATGCGGGCGCGGGCGTCCTCCTCGGACATGCCGCGGCGGGACGTGAGCCGTTCGAGCTGCGTCTCCTCGGGGGCGTCCACGACCACGACCTCGTCGTACATGGGGGCCAGGCCGTTCTCCGCCAGCAGGGGGACGTCGTAGACGACGACGGCGCCGGCCGGGGCCGCGTCCATCAGTTCCTGCATGCGCTCGCCGACGAGGGGGTGGACGATCGCGTTCAGCGCGGCGAGGCGGTCGGGGTCGGCGAACACGATCCTGCCGAGCTTCTCCCGGTCGAGGGCGCCGGACGGCAGCAGGACGTCCGCGCCGAACTCCGCCACGACGGCGGCGTGGCCGGGGGTGCCCGGCTCCACGACCTCCCGGGCGATCTCGTCGGCGTCGATGACCACCGCGCCGCGCTCGCCCAGCAGCGCGGACACCTCGCTCTTGCCCGACCCGATTCCGCCGGTGAGTCCCACTTTCAGCACGGGCTCACCCTAGTGGCTACCCCGTTCCGGCAGGGACGAGGGGTTTGCGCATGTGCACGAGGGTGAGGTGCGCGGCGACGCGTTCGCGGTGTGTCTCGGAGTAGCCGAGGCGGCGGTACAGGCGCAGGTTGGACTCGCTGAGGTGGCCGGTGAACAGCACGCAGGCGTCGACCCGGCCGGCGACCTCGGCCTCCAGGGCGGCGAGGAGGCGCCGCCCGATGCCGCGTCCCTGCAGGTCGGGGACGACCACGAGCCGCCCCACCAGGCACGTGTGGTCGCTGAACTGGGCGCGGACCGCGCCGACGAGGCGGCCGCCGAGGACGGCCTTCAGCACGACCGCGTCCGTCTCCAGGACCTTGCGCAGCTGCTCGGCCGACTCGACCAGGGGCGGCAGGAACGGGTCGCCGTACAGCTGCGCCTCCGCGACGTAGGCGGCGCGCTGGACGGTCAGCAGCTCCCCGGCGTCGCCGGGGACCGCCCGCTCGATCACGACCGCCTCCGCGCTCATGGGGACGACCTTAGCGGCGGACGGCCGCCCGGTCCGGTCACCGCTCGATCCGGACGGTCACCGCGACCGGGTAGTGGTCGGAGGCGTCCGACTTCGGCACCTCGTAGTCGGTGACGAGGATGCCGTCCGACCCGAAGATCCAGTCGTGGACGGCGCCGTCCGGCCGGGTCGGGTACGCCTCGCCGCCGAGGGCGGTGCTGCGCAGGTCGGTGCCGTCGGTCATCGCGGCCAGCTCGGGGCTGCCGGCGTCGGCGTTGAAGTCGCCGCCGATCAGCGTGCGGGGCGCGCCGCCCCAGGCGCGCAGCAGCGCGCTGATCTCCCGGGAGCGCTCCGCGGCCTGGTCGTCGCCGCCCTCCAGGTGCGTCGACCACACGTCCATCGTGGTCTTGCCGACGGCGAGCCGCGCCCACACGTAGCCGCGGATCTGCGACCAGTCGCCGCGCGGCATGCGGCCCGTCCCGGAGCTGCGCACCGGCAGCGACGTCAGGATCGCGTTGCCGAACTGCCCGTCGGCGGCCGGGCCCCAGATCAGCTTCATGCCGAGGCGCCGCGACAGCCACACGCCGACGTCGGCGGTGCCGGACGTCAGCGCCCCGCGCCCGGCCTCCTGGAGCAGCACGACCTGGGCCCGCTGGCCCTCGATGACGCGGGCGATGCCCTCCGGGTCGAGCTGCCCGGACTGGTCGACCGCGTCGTGGATGTTGTAGCTGAGCACCCGCACCTCCCCGGCGGCGGCCGCGGGCTGCGCCTCGCCGGACGGCGCGGCCACGGTGAACACCAGCGTGCCGGCGAGCAGCACGAGGGCGGCGGCGCCCGCGGTGAGCGCGCGCAGCGGGGCGCGGGCGGGCAGCGGGCCGCCGCGGGCCGCGGCGAACGCGGCGAGCGCGCCGAGCAGGATGCCGGCGAGGCCGGGCAGCAGGTTGTTCGGGAACGGCAGCGGCGACACCGCGCTGACCTGGTACGGGATCAGGATCCCGGCGAGGAGCAGGCCGCCGAGCGCGGCGCCGGCGTCGATCCGCCAGACCGGCCCGCCGCTGCCGGCGCGGCGCAGCGGCGCGCGGACCGCCACGGCCAGCAGCCACGCCGCCGCCACCTGGCCGGCGATCACGACGGGGACGACCTCGATGCCAGAGACCGCGTACGTCCCGGCGACGGCGCCCGCGCCGACCCCGAGGAGCGTGCCGCCGAGGACGCAGACCCCGCCCGGCACGGCCCGCACGGCGAGTCCGGAGGCGAGGAACGCGAGCGCGAGCCCCTGCCCGATGACGATCGTGACGTGCGCGCCGGTCAGCGACTGCCACCCCGACGACGCGACGAACGCGGGGCTGGACAGCACGAGGATCTGCAGGGCGAGGAACGGCCCGAGCGCCGCGGCGCCCAGCGCGTCCCGCCAGGACACGCCCGGCGCGGCGACCGGCCCGGACGCCAGCTCGCGGTAGAGGGCGGCGGCGCCGGCGCCGACGAACGCCAGGCACGCCAGCCACGGGCCGAGCCCGTCCCGCCAGACGGGGTCCCAGGTGGCGAAGCACATCCGCACCGCGGTGTCGATCGCGAGGCCGGCGACCGCCGCGGTGGCGAAGCCCACGCCGGACAGGCCGCGGGCGCCCTCGTACAGCGCCGCGAGCGCGATCATGCCGATGGCGGTGCCGGCGAAGGCCAGCCAGGTGCGCGGGTCGATGGCCTGCGCGAGCAGCCGGACCGCGAACAGCCCGCCGGCGCCGGCGAGCAGCAGCCCGCGCGGCCCGGCGGCGCGGCGGATGAGCGGGGCGAGGAGCCCGGCGAGGTAGATGGCGAGCAGGCCGGCCGCGGCCACCGCGATGCCGGCCTTGTCGGCGAAGTGGTCGAGCTGCGGCAGGGAGAACCGCAGCGTCTGCGCGAGCACCGCGACCGTGACGGCGATCAGGGCGAGCCGGGCTGGGCCCTGCGGGACGATCGAGGGGCCGGTCGCGGCGGGGCCGCCGGGCCTGGTGCCGACGGCGGCGCCGGTTTCTGTGCTGGCCAATTGAACGAGTGCTCCCGGGGGACGAGCGGACCTTCGGGGTGCGGTGACGCGTCGGGGGACGCGGGTCTCCCCCGCCATGGTGGCGCAACCGAAGCACGGCCGGAGGCCGATCTTGAAGATCGTTCTCCGGCCGTGCTCGTGTTGTTCGTCACCGGCGGGCGGGCCGCCGGAGGAGGGTGCGGCTACTGGCCGCCGGAGAGCTTCTCCCGCAGCGCGGCGAGCGCCTCGTCGGTGGCGAGCGCACCGCCGCCGGACTCGCTCTCGCCGCCGCCGGAGTAGGAGGTCTCGCCGCCGCCGCCCGCGGGCGCGGTGTCGGCCTCCGCCTCGGCCTTGCGGGCCTCCTCGATCTGCCGGCGGTGGGCGTCGAAGCGGGCGCGGGCCTCGGCGTACTGCCGCTCCCAGGTCTCGCGCTGCTCGTCGAAGCCCTCCAGCCACTCGCCGGTCTCGGCGTCGAAGCCCTCGGGGTACTTGTAGTTGCCCTGCTCGTCGTACTCGGCGGGCATGCCGTACAGGGTCGGGTCGAAGTCCTCCTCGTCGATCCCGACGGCGCCCTCGTTGGCCTGCTTCAGCGACAGGCTGATGCGGCGCCGGTCGAGGTCGATGTCGATGATCTTGACGAAGATCTCGTCGCCGACCTGCACGACCTGCTCGGGGATCTCGACGTGGCGCTCGGCCAGCTCGGAGATGTGCACCAGGCCCTCGATGCCCTCCTCGACCCGGACGAACGCGCCGAACGGCACCAGCTTGGTGAC
>NZ_JBIQHY010000060.1:32355-37801 GCF_044508335.1 Actinomadura sp. | reverse complement strand
CGCGTCGTGGTCGGCGGTTCTCGGCACACCCCTATGGTACCGATGTATCATAATGGTACAGCCGTACCACAGTGAGGAGCCCTCCCGCCGCCCCTCCGGCTGACGACTTCCGGGGACGCCGCCTCCTGCGCGTCAGGCGGTCAGGGCGCGGACCTGGGCGGGGCCGGTGAAGACCTCGGCGCGCATGCCCGCTTCGCGGGCGGCGCGGACGTTGCGCTCGCTGTCGTCGAAGAACAGGACGTCGCCGGGTGCGACGCCGAGGCGCTCGGCGCAGATCTCGAAGGCGCGCGGGTCGGGCTTGGCGACGCCGATGCGGCACGAGTAGACGAGCGCGTCGAAGCGGTCGAGCAGGGCGCCGTGCCGGGCCTCGAAGCGCGGGACGAGGTCGGCGATGATGTTGGAGAGCAGGCCGAGGGTGCGGCCCGCGTCGGCGAGGTCGTGGACGAGGGCGACCATCTCGTCGTCCACGCGGGTCCAGCTGTCGAGGTCGGCCTCGATCAGCGCGGGGACGTCGCGGAACCGGACGCCGAGGCGGGCCGCGACGTCCGCCCAGTAGGCCGCGCTCTCCTGGCCGGCGTCGTAGGCGGGGCGGCAGGCCCAGTAGGCGTCCCAGAACGCCGGGCCGCCCGCCCCGGCCAGCTCCTCGATCCGCCGGACCGCCTCCGGCGCCTGGGTGCGGGCGATCACTCCGTACAGGTCGAACACGATCACATCGGCCATGCGCCCGAGCCTATGCGGCGCGCGGCGGATCCCTCCGCACGGACCCGTAGCAAGCGCTTGGTGATACCCGTAGCCTGGGGCGGCGGCCGAATCGAGCAAGCGGTTGGGCGGCACGGCATAATGAGAGGGTGACGACCACGAGCGCTAAGTCCGGACGAACCAGAACCCGCGCGGCGGGCGAGGGCGGTCCCCGCCGGCGCGGCAGGGGCTCCTCGGCCCTGACGTCGGAACGGCGCGAGCACCTGGTCAGACTCGCGGCCGAACTCTTCGCCGAGAAGGGCTTCCAGGCCACCACGGTCCGCAACATCGCCGACGAGGCGGGCATCCTGTCCGGCAGCCTCTACCACCACTTCGACTCCAAGGAGTCGATCGTGGACGAGATCCTCTCCGGCTTCTTCACCGAGATCATGGCCTCCTACCGGGCCGTGATCGAGGAGGGCCGCGACCCGCGCGAGACCATCGCCGGGCTGGTCAGGGTCGCGTTCGGCACGCTGGAGCCGCACCGGGCCGCCATCACGGTGATGCAGAACGACTGGAACTACCTCAAGGGCATGGACCGGTTCGCCTACCTGACCAAGTCCGAGGACGAGGTCGAGAAGATGTGGGTGGACACGCTCGCCGCGGGCCAGAAGGAGGGGCTCTTCCGCCCCGACCTCGACCCGAAGCTCACCTACCGGATGATCCGCGACACCGTGTGGGTGGCGGTCCGCTGGTTCCGGCCCGGCGGCCGGCTGGACGCCCAGGGCCTGGCCGAGCACTACCTCAAGGTCATGTTCGACGGCATCAACCTGCACTAGCCCCTGCCCGCCCGCAGGCCCCGTGCGGCGCGCCCCGGCCTTTCGGCCCTCCGAATACGTCCGTTCGGACACATCCGGCGCGGTATCCCACAGTGAGCGGCTGCTAACCCCCATAGTGTGCTTAGTCACAAATCGCCGAGTAGGGGTGACGCATTGGCCCGTGGGGACGCTGTTGGCGGACTGATCGACGGGGGAGGGCGGCATGACGGCTGAGCGCGGCACCGCCGGTCATGACGAGCCCACGCCCGCGGCCCTGCGAGCCGCCACGGCGCGCGCCCTTCAGGAGACGTTCCCCGGAGTACGGGTCTGGTACGGCGAGGCGACCGGATCGTGGTGGGCGATGGTGCTCCTGCGGGACGGGCCGCGGCTGGTGGAGGCGCCCTCGGCGGAGCGGCTCCGCGAGGAGATCGTGAACCTGCGCGGCTTCGGCTGACCGCGGCCCGCCGGCCGGGAGGCGTGCGCCGCCCGCCGGGAACGGGGCGCGATCCGTTCCCGGCGGGCGTCTCTGCAGAAACTAACCCGAAATTCGTTCGGACACAAGCGCTTGCTCGGTTACGCTCGGCGCTCACATCTCGTACTGGATCGCCGCGCGCTCCGCGACGATCGGGGTGATGTAGGCGTCGATCACCGCGCGGTGGTCGGGATGGTCCCGGTAGACGAGGTAGGCGTCCCGGTCGGCGAAGTCCGCGACGACCGCGAACTCGTAGCCGCCGGGGTTCACGCCCGCGTTCACCCCGAGGCTGTACGTCTTGATCTCGGGGATGCGGCCGGGCAGCTCGCCCAGCTTCTCCGCGACCTCGTCCTGCTGGCGGGTCGTCGTGCCCTCGACCCATTTGAACAACACCACATGGCGGAATCCACTCATGGGGGAAAGCTATCGGCCGGCCCCTCAGACGCCGCCGAGTTCCGCCGCGGTGATGGCGCCGAGTTCCCAGCACGCCTCCAGGTCGGCCCGGCCGGGCTCGCCGGTCACCACCACGGGCGGCTGGACCGCCTTCCACTTCAGCCCGCCGGTGATGGAGGTCAGCGCGCGCAGCGCGCCGGTCGCGTCGCTGTTGCCGTGCAGGAACGCCCCGAACGGGCGGCGGACCGTCTCCTCCAGGCACGGGTAGTAGATCTGGTCGAAGAAGTGCTTGAGCGCCCCGGAGAGGTAGCCGAGGTTGACGGGCGAGCCGAGCAGGTAGCCGTCGGCCTCCAGCACGTCCACGGCGGACGCCGTCAGCGCCGGGCGGGACACGATCTCCACGCCCTCGATCTCGTCGGTGGACGCGCCCGCGCGCACCGCCTCGAACATCGCCTGGACGGACGGGGACGGCGTGTGGTGGACGATCAGCAGCCTCTTCATCACCACGAGACTATCGGCGGCCCGCCGCCCCTGGCCGGGTGCGGCCACCGCCCGGCCCTCCGCCGTAGGCTGCACTTACGAGGCATACTCAACGTCCGCCCCGGGGAATGAGTTCCAAAGGATCTTGGTTGGGGGCTCAGCGGAGGTGTACTTCGTGCGACCAGACGAGTCATCGCGGGGGCCGGGCCCCCAAGGCTCCCCGGCGGAGGGGCGGGAGGCCGATCCGCCCGCGCGGTCGGTGCGCCCGCTCGCGCTGGCCACGGCGCTCGTCGCCGTGCTCGTCGCGGTGCCGGCGCTGCCCGCCGCCCCGTCCTGGCTGGAGCGGCTGTCCCGGCTCGTCACCGGCAGCCCGCTCGCCCCCGCGCACGCCCTCGCCCTCGGGCTGGCGCTCGCGCTCGTCGCCCGCGGCGTGCTGCTGCTGCGCCGCGCCGCCTGGTACGGCCTCGTCGTGCTGATCGCGCTCGGCCTGCTCGCCGTCGTCACCGGCGAGGACCCGCTGTGGCGGCTGCCGCTGCTCGGCGCCGTCCTCGGCGGGCTGTGGCTGGAGCGCGACCGGTTCCCGGTGCGCCCGCACCACGAGCGCGTCCGCACGGCGCTGAAGACCGGCGCGCTGCTGGTCGTCGCCGCCATCGCCGTCTCGCTGGTGTTCGGCGGCGTGTCGGTCCGGTCGGTCGGCGCGGTCGCGGCCGGCCTCGGCTCGACCGGGGCGCCGCTGGACGGCGCGTCCTGGCTGCCCGGGCTCCTCGGCCTGGCCGGTGCCGCCGGGCTGCTCGTCCTCGTCACCACGCTGCTCGCGCCCGACCCGTCCCCGCCGCCCGGCGACGAGCCGGAGCGCCGCCGCGTCGCCGCCCTCGTCGCGCACCCCGGCTCCGACACCCTCGCCCCGTTCGCGCTGCGCCGCGACAAGGCGTACGTGTTCAGCGCGGACGGCCGGGCCGCGATCGGCTACCGCGTGCTGTTCGGCGTCGCGGTCGCGGGCGGGGACCCGGTCGGCGACCCCGCCTCGCACGCCGCGGCCGTCCAGGAGTTCCTCGCGATGTGCCGGGCGGCGGGCTGGCGCCCGGCCGTCCTCGGCGCGAGCGACGAGCTGCTCCCCGCCTGGGGCCGCGTCCGCACCATCGGGTTCGGCGACGAGGTCGTCATCGAGCCCGGCGCGTTCACGCTGACCGGGCGCCGGATGCGCAACGTCCGGCAGGCGGTGCAGCGCACCGAGAACGCGGGCGTCACCTCCGAGATCGTCGCGGAGCGCGACCTCGCGCCGGAGCTGCGCGGCAGGCTGCTGGACGTCGCGTCCAGGTCCCTCGGCGGCACGGCCGAGCGCGGCTTCTCGATGAACCTGGACGAGCTGCTCACCGGCTACCACCCGGGCGCGGTCGTCGCGATCGCCTACGACGAGGACAAGGAGCCCATCGCGTTCCAGCGCTACGTCACCGCCGGGCAGGGCATCAGCCTGGACGCGATGCGGCGCGTCCCCGGCGGGCCCAACGGGGTCAACGAGCGGCTCATCGTCGAGATGATCGAGTACGCCGCCGAGCGCGGCCACGGCGTCGTCTCGCTGAACTTCGCCGCCTTCCGCGAGCTGCTCGACAACGACGAGCGCGGCGTCCTGGAGAAGGCCGGCTACCAGGCGCTCCACCTGCTGGACCCGTGGATCGCCGTGGAGTCGCTGTACCTGTTCAACAAGAAGTTCCGGCCGTCCTACAAGCCGCGCAACGTGGTGTTCCGCTCCTGGTCCGACATCGTGCTGCTGGCCGCCGCGCTGCTGACGCTGGAGTTCGGCCGTACCCGCGCGGCCCGGCCCGCGGCGGAGCCCCTCACCGAGCCCGTCCACCACCTGGGCCGCTGACCGCCCGCCCTCGCCGGGGAATCCTAGAACGTGATTCTATGGACTCCCCGTCGAGAGGAATGCGGCATGAGCACACAGGTGCAGGGCCACTGCGACCCCGCGTTCGCGGGCGTCCGCGAGGTGTTCGAGCGGAACTTCGCCGAGGGGCGCGAGCTGGGCGCCGCCGTCGCCGTCTACGCGGGCGACCGCAAGGTCGTGGACCTGTGGGGCGGCGTCGCCGACCGGCGCACCGGCCGCGCGTGGCTGCCCGACACGCCCTGCTTCGGGTTCTCCTGCACCAAGGCGGTCACGGCCGCCGCCGCGCTGCTGCTCGCCGAGCGCGGGGCCTACGACGTGGACGGCCCGGTCACCGGCTGGTGGCCGGAGTTCGGCGCGGAGGGCAAGGACGGCGCGACCGCCGCCCACCTCCTCTCCCACCAGGCGGGGCTGCCCGCGTTCGCGCGCCCGGTGCCGGCGGAGGACGCGGCCGACGCCCCCGGCCTCGCGGCCGAGCTGGCCGCGCAGAAGCCGGAGTGGACGCCCGGCGAGGCGCACGGCTACCACGCGCTGACCTACGGCTGGCTGGCCGGCGAGATCGTCCGGCGGCACTCGGGCCGGACGGTCGGCGCGTTCGTGAAGGACGAGTTCGCCCGCGGCCTGGACCTGTGGATCGGCGCCCCGGATCACGTGATCGAGCGGGCCGCGAAGCTGTCGGCCGCACGGCGCGGCGCCGCCCCCGCCGCCGAGGCCACCGAGGCC
>NZ_JBIQHY010000060.1:2008-32255 GCF_044508335.1 Actinomadura sp. | reverse complement strand
GAGGCCCGCAGAGGCGCCGGCCGCGACCTGCTGGCGCGCCTCGCCGCCGCGTACACCGACCCGGACAGCATGATGAACCGGGCGCTGAACAACCCGCACCCCGGCAAGGGCGGGTACAACAACCCGGTCGTGCTGCGCGCGGGCTGGCCGTCCGCCGGGATGCTCGCCACCGCGCCCGCGTTCGCCGCGTTCTACCGCGACCTCGTGGCCGGCCGGATCGTGCGGCCCGACACGCTGCGCGAGGCGATCCGCCCGCGCGTCAGCGGCCCGGACCGGACGATGCTCGTCGACAGCGCGTTCGGGCTCGGCTTCATGCGGCCGGCGCAGACGTTCTTCGTCCCGGCGGCGGGGCGGGAGACGGCGTTCGGGCACACGGGCGCGGGCGGGTCCATCGGCCTCGGCGACCCCGACGCCGGGCTCGCGTTCGCATACCTGCCGAACCTGATGGGCGACCAGCTGTCCGGCGACCTGCGCGCCTACCGGCTGGTCGAGGCCGCCTACGCGGCCCTGTCCTGAACGGGATCCGAGCGCCCGGTAACGTGCCGGGGCATGGAGGTGCGCGAGCTTCATGCCTGGCCGGCCACGGCCGAGGAGGCCGAGGCCGTCCAGGACCGGCTGCGCCCGATGCTCGAACTGGACGTCCCCGGGCCCGCCGCGCCGCGCACGGTCGCCGGCCTGGACGTCTCCTACGCGGGCGACGGCGGCGGCACAGGCACGCGGCTGGCCGCCGCCGCGGTCGTGCTGGACGCCGCGACCCTGGAGGTGCTGGAGGAGTCGGTGGCCGTCGGCACCGCCTCCTTCCCCTACGTGCCGGGCCTGTTCGCGTTCCGCGAGCTGCCCACGCTGCTCGACGCGCTCCGCGCCCTGAAGACCACCCCCGACCTGCTCGTCTGCGACGGGTTCGGGATCGCGCATCCCCGGCGGTTCGGGCTCGCCTGCCACGTGGGCGTGCTGACCGGGCTGCCGGCGGTCGGCGTCGGCAAGACCGCCTTCGTCGGCGCCTACGAGCGGCCGGGCCCGCGGCGCGGCGACGCGAGCCCGCTGCTGGACGGAGGCGAGGTCGTGGGGCGCGTCCTGCGCACCCGGGACGGGGTGAAGCCGGTGTTCGTGTCCGTCGGGAACCGCATCGGCCTGGACACCGCGTGCCGCCACGTCCTGTCGCTGGCGCGCCGCTACCGGCTGCCGGAGACCACCCGCCGGGCCGACCGGCTGTCCCGCGACGCCCTCGCCGGGTAGCGCTCGCCCCCTCGGAGATGGCAGGCTCGTCCCAACGCCAGTCGGCGACCATCGCAGGTCGTCCGCTGAACCGCTGGACGGTGCCCATGGACACCCGGCCGATGCGGGCCGACGCCCGCCGCAACTACGAACGACTCATCACGACCGCCCGCATCGCGTTCACCGAGCACGGCACGGGCGCGTCCCTCGACGACATCGCCAAGCGCGCGGGCGTCGGCTCCGGGACGCTGTACCGGCACTTCCCCACCCGCGACGCGCTGCTGCACGCCGTCCTGCGCGAACGGATCGACGGGCTCCTCGCGCACGCCGACGAACTGCTGGCCGAACCCGACCTGTCCGAGGCGGAGGCCGCGCTCGGCCGCTGGCTGCGCACCTACCTCGCCGGCGCGATGACGCCGCGCGGCACGGCCACCGTGATCATCGAGGCGATGGGCGCGGAGTGGGCGGACACCGGCCTCGGCGCCGCGGCCGCGGCGATCTGCGACGCGCTCGGCCGGCTGCTGGACCGGGCGCAGCGCGCGGGGGCGATCCGCGCCGAGATCGACCCGCGCGACCTGCTGCGGATCACCAACGCGATCGGCGTCGCGTCCGAGCGCACCCCCGACCCGCCGGCCTACGCCGACCGGATGCTGGACCTGCTCTTCGACGGCCTGCGCACCGGTTAAGGCACCTTGTTCGGTTGACCAAGCGTTCGCTAGGTTACTGGACAGGCAACCGGCTTCGAGGAGCGTTGATGGGGCAGCTTGACGGCAAGGTGGCGCTGATCACCGGCGGCGCGCGCGGGATGGGCAAGGCGCACGTCCGCCGGTTCCTGGCCGAGGGCGCCAGGGTGGTGTTCGGCGACGTCCTGGAGGAGGAGGGCGCCAAGCTCGCCGCCGACCTCGGGGACGGCGCCCGGTTCGTCCGGATGGACGTGACATCGCCGGACGACTGGCGGGCGGCCGTCGAGACCGCGACGACCACGTTCGGCGCGCTGAACGTCCTGGTCAACAACGCCGGCATCATCCGGCACAAGACCATCGAGGACATGGCGCTCGACGAGTTCCGCCGCATCCTGGAGGTGAACCTCGTCGGCCAGTGGCTCGGCGTGAAGTCGGTGATCGCGCCGATGCGGGAGGCGGGCGGCGGCTCGATCGTCAACGTGTCCTCGACCGAGGGGTTCATCGGCGCGGCCGGCCTCGCCGCCTACAGCTCCAGCAAGTTCGGCGTCCGCGGCCTCACCAAGTCCGCCGCCCGCGAGCTCGGGCAGTACGGCATCCGGGTGAACTCCATCCACCCCGGCGGCGTGGTGACCCCGCTGTTCATGCAGGACGACATCATCGCGGCGAAGGCGGGCAGCGCCGACGCGTTCATGAACTCGCTGCCCCTCGGCCGCATGGCCAAGTCCAAGGAGGTCTCGGGCCTCGTCGTCTACCTCGCCTCGGACGACTCGTCCTACTGCACCGGCAGCGAGGTCCTGGTCGACGGCGGGATGCTGACCGGCGCGGGGTACTGAGCCGGTAGCGCCGTCACGGACGCCGCTCGACCCACCCCTCGACCGCCTCCAGCTGGGCGGCGAGCGAGATGAGCGTGGCCTCGTCGGAGTCGTGCCCGAGGAGCTGGGCCCCGATCGGCAGTCCGCTCCTGGTGAACCCCGCCGGGACGTTCACCCCGGGCCAGCCGAGCACATTCCACGTCCACGCGTAGGGGCAGGCCGCCGCGACGCCCGACTGCGTCTTCCGGTAGCCGGCCCCGTCGAAGGCCCCCACCCGGAAGGGCGGCTGAGCGGTGGTGGGGGTCATCACGACATCGGCGAACCGGAAGATGCGCCCGACCTTCCGCCGCAGGTACGGATCCATCTTCTTCGCCAGGGGCAGCAGCCGCTTCCCGACGACCCTGCCGATGCGCGCCTCGGCCTCCGTCCGGGGATCGGGCCGCGGATTCGGCAGGGAATCCAGCCAGTCCGCCACGCCGGCCGTCCCGCGCGGGATGAGCCCGAGCCCCACCGGCCCGTAGTCGGGATCGGCGGGGAAGACCTTATGCCCCAGGTCGGTCAGCCGCCTCGCGAGCCTTTCGACGGCCGCCCGGATCTCGGGGTCGAGTCTGCCGCTCACCCCGAAGGCCGTCCGGAACGAAACGGCGATACGCAACCGCCTCGGCTCGCGCCTCGCCGCCTCGGCGAAGGAGCGCACCGGCGGGTCGAGCTGATACACGTCCTCCGGATGGCTCCCGGTCAGGACGTCGAGCATCAGTGCGGCGTCCTCGACGCTCCTGGCCAGCGGCCCCCACACCGTGATGCCGTTGAACGGATCGGTCTGCGGATACCCGGAGACCCGTCCCCGCTGCGGCTTGATGCCCACCAGCCCCGTCCACGCCGCCGGAATCCGGATCGAACCGGCCCCGTCGGAACCGACCGCCCCGGCGACCATCCCCGCCGCCACGGCCGCCGCCGACCCGCCCGACGACCCGCCCGGCGTGTACTCGGGATTCCACGGGTTCCGGGCGCACCCGAACTCCTCGGACTCGCTGAACGGCCACAACCCCAGCTCGCACGTCGTGGTCTTCCCGACGATGACGGCCCCGGCCGCCCGCAGCCTGCGCACGACCTCCGCGTCCCGCTTCGCCGGAAGGTGGTCCCCCGACACCGCGAACGGCGTGGTCTCCCCCGCCAGGTCGGTGTCGTCCTTGACCGCCACGGGCACCCCGAGCAGCGGCAGGCGCTCCCCGTCCGCGAGGCGCTTGTCCGCCTCCAGCGCCTCCTGCGCCGCGGCCTCGGACCGCACCACCCGGAACGCCCCGAGCGACTCCTTGCGCCCGATGCGCTCCAGGCTCTCCTCGACCAGCTCGCTGGACGTGACATCGCCCCGCGCCAACGCCTCAGCCTGCCCCGCCAGCCCCAGCACCACGCGACCTCCCGCTATCGTTCGTTCGAACGAACGATACAGAACGCACCGGCCGTAGGGAAGACTGTGCACCGATGAGCGCCCGCGACGAAATCCTCCAGGCCACCCTCCGCCTCATCGGCGAGCGAGGGATCGGCGCCGTGACCAACCGCGCCGTCGCCCGCGCGGCCGGCGTCTCCCTCGGATCCCTCACCTACCACTTCCCGAGCCAGGAGGACCTCCTCCGCGAGGCCCTGCACACCTTCGTCGAACGAGAGATAACCCGCATCACCGCCTATGTCACGGCCCTCGCCGAAACGGGCATGCCCCCCGACCAGGCCCCCGACGAGGTGGAGAAGGCCATACTCGCCTTCACCGACGGCCCCGAGCACATAGCGAACCTGGAGCTCCACCTGCACGCGGCCCGCGACCCGGGGCTCCGCGAGACCTCGAAGCGCTCCGTGGCCGCCTACGACGAGCTCGCCACCGCGGTCCTGAAGGCCCTCGGCATCCCGGACGCGGAGAGCCACGCCCCCGCGGTCGTCACGATGCTCTACGGACTCGCCATCCGCCGCCTCGCCACCGGCGACACCTCCGGCACCGGCACCGCGGACGCCTTCCGCCTGCTCCTCTTGGGCGCACTCCCCCGCTGAAAAAGGATTCTGGCCCGCACGGCCCCAGAGCGGGGTTACGGGGCCGTGCGGGCCAGAAACCTGTCTCAATCAGGAACCTCAGTCGGAACCTCAGCCGACGTTCGCTTCGCTCTCCGCCTGTGCACCTCCGCCGTCTCTTCAATCTGACACCCGCAACGCTAGGCCCCGCGAACCCCCGGCAGAACGCCCTTAAGCCTCACTTAGGGAAGCGCTGAGCCGCGCTTATTCGGGGCGGGCGGTGACCGCCGGAAAGGTGGCCGGGCGCCGGAAATGTGTTCCGTGTTCGGAACGTGGCAGGGCTGTGATCTGGGATGGCGTACGATCGGCGGCTGTGAGGTGGGTCACAGCGGTCCTCGCGGCGTGCATGCTCGCCGCCGCGGCCGGGTGCGGAGCGCCGGAGGCGCGGCCCTGGCGGCTGGTGATCGCGACCGGGAACCGGGAGGGCGTCTACTACGCCTACGGCCAGGGGCTCGCCAAGGTGGCCCGGGAGCGGCTGCCGGGGGCGCGGCCGCAGGTCATCTCGACCGGCGCCTCGGTGGAGAACCTCCGGCTGTTGGGCCTGGGACGGGCCGACGCGGCGTTCACGCTGGCCGACTCGGCCGCACTGGCGTTCGAGGGGCGGCCCCCCTTCACGAGACGCGAGCCGGTCGTCGCGCTGGCGCGGCTGTACGAGAACTACACGCACCTCGTCGTCCCGGCGGACAGCGGGATCCGGCGGCTGACCGACCTGAAGGGGCGGACCGTGTCGCTCGGGGCGGCCGGTTCGGGGACGGAGCTGATCGCGACCCGGCTGCTCACGGTCGCCGGGGTCGGCCGGGACGGGGTCCGGGTCCGCGAGCTGCCGGTGGGAGAGGCCGCGGACGCGCTGCGGAGCGGCCGCGTCGACGCGTTCTTCTTCTCCGGAGGGCTGCCCACCGGGGCGATCGCCCAGCTGGCGCGGCAGATGCCCATCCGGCTGATCGACCTCAGCGGCTACGTCGAGCCGTTGAAGCGGCGGTACCGGGCGTTCTACGAGGAGCGGTCGATCCTCGCGTCCGCGTACGGCCTGGTGAAGCAGGTGGGGACGGTCGGGGTGCCGAACTACCTGGTGGTCAACGCCTCGATGCCGGACGAGCGCGCCTACCAGCTGACCCGGCTGCTGTTCACGCGGCGGGACGAGCTCGCCGCCGTGCACCCGGAGGCGCTGCACCTGAACCGGAGGTCGGCGGTCTCGACGTACCCGCTGCCCCTGCATCCGGGCGCGATTCGGTACTACCGGGAGGCGAAGCGCCAGGGCTGACCGCCGGCAGGACGACGGTGGCGTGCAGGCCGTGCGGCTGGGCGGGGCGGAGCCGCAGGGCGCCGCCGGACGCCTCGGCGAGGGCCGTGGCGATGCTCAGGCCGAGGCCGGTGCCGTCGACGTTCTGGTGCTCCGGGCTGCGCCAGAACCGCTGGGCGGCGTTGGCCAGGTCGGTCTCGGGGAGGCCCGGGCCGTCGTCGACGACGTCGATCGCGACCATCGGGCCGTCCGGGGAGGGGAAGGGGCGCGACACCGCGACGGTGACGGTCGCCCCCCGGCCGGCGAACTTGACCGCGTTGTCGAGGAGGGCGTCGAGGATCTGGCCGACGCCGTCGCGCACGGCGAGGACGGCGGCGTGCTTCGCGCCGCGGTGCCGGACGCGCACACCGGACGGGTCGCCGCGGAGCGCCTCCACGCGTTCCCGGACCACCCGGCCGCAGTCGACCACGCCGATGGGGCAGCCGCCGCCCTCCGCTCGGGCCAGCGCCAGGATGCCGTCCAGGATGCGGCCCAGCCGGGCGACCTCGTCGACGGCCAGCGCGAGGTCGCGCTCCCCGTCGGGCGGGACGTGCGGGGCCAGGTTCTCCACCCGCAGCCGCAGCGTGGCGAGGGGGTTGCGCATCTGGTGGCCGGCGTAGGAGACGAACGAGCGCTGCTGTTCCAGGACCCTGCCGACCGCCGTGACCATCGCGTTGAAATGCTCGGCGAGCCGCCGCAGCTCGGCGGGGCCGGTCGTCACGGCGACCCGGGCCTGCCACTGGCCGGCGGACAGCTCGCCGGTGACCTCGTCCAGCCGGCGGACCGGGTGCAGCACCCAGCGGGTCAGCGGGACGGCGGCGAAGCCGAAGACCAGCATGGCGGCGAGGCCGGCGGCGGCCAGCTCCGCCCACCGGGTGAGGGTGTGGGACCGGACGGCGCCGGTGGGCGAGATCGTGATGACGGCGGCGACGACCCGGCCGCCGAGGCCCACCGGCTCCGCCACGATCATCGGCGCGCGCTGCCAGGGCCACACCACGTCCTTGTTGTCGGAGCGCTCCCCGGAGAGGGCGTCGCGCACCCGGAGCCGGGCGGTCTCGCCGAGGGCCAGCCCGCGGCGCGAGGCCAGCACGACGGTCCCGTTCCGGTCGATGACGGCCGCCGCGATGCCGTAGAGGTCGTCGTAGCGGGTGAGCTCCGCGCGCAGCGTGACCATCTCGCCGGTGCGCAGCGCCGGCTCGGTCAGCGAGGCGAACCGGGCGGTGTCGTTGAGCTGGTCGATGAACAGGTTCTGGGTGCTGCGGGCGGCGAACCCGATGGCGAGCGGGATCTCCAAAGCGGCCAGCACCAGCAGCAGCAGCGACGCGTAGAGCACCAGCATTCGGCGCAGCATGCCTCTCACCCTCCCGGCCGCAGCCGTATCACGCGTCCTTCCCCGGTCGTCCGGATCCGCCGGGAGCGGCCGGGGCGGCGCCGGCGGCGGGGGCGGCGCCGACGGCGAGCCGGTAGCCGACGCCGTGCACGGTCTGCACGATCCCCGGATCGCCGAGCTTGGCCCGCAGCGTCGCCATGTGCACGTCGAGGGTGCGCCGCCCGCCCGGCCACGTGCTGTGCCACACCTCGGCGAGCAGCCGATCCCGGGGGACGACGACGCCGGGTTCGCGGGTGAGGGCGGCGAGCAGCTCGAACTCCTTGCGGGTCAGCGTGATCTCGGCGCCCTCGGCGGTGGTGACGCGGCGCCGGGCGGGGTCGACGCGCACGCCGCGCACGGTCACGACCGGGCGCGCGGCGGGCCGGACCCGGCGCATGACGGCGTCGATGCGGGCGCTCAGCTCGGCGATGCCGAACGGCTTGACCAGGTAGTCGTCGGCGCCGGAGCGCAGCCCGATGACGCGGTCCCGCTCCTCCCCGCGGGCGGTGATGGCGATGATCGCCACGTCGCCGCCGCGCAGCCGCCGGCACACCTCGATGCCGTCGAGGTCGGGCAGGCCGAGGTCCAGCAGGACGAGGTCGGGTTCGGGCGCGCTGAGCGCGGCGGCCGCGGTGGACGCGCGGCACACGTCGAAGCCCTGCCGCCGCAGCGCCACCGTGAGGGCGTCGGCGAACCGGTCATCGTCCTCGACGAGCAGGATCCGCATCGCCCACAGCGTAGAAATCCGGACGCTCGCGGCATATAGCAAAGATCCTAGAAAATTCTTAAATTTCGTAGTTTGCCCTTCCCTGCACTCACCCGGCGGCCCTTACCTTCCCGTCCATAAGCGCTGGCCAGGCGCTTGCGGGCCGCTCTCCGATCGGGGCGGACGGTGGCCCGGCCGATCGCAAGAGGACGGGCGAACGTGATGCACACGAAGAAGGCCGCGGCGGTGGTCGCGGCGGTCGCGCTGGCGACGGCGGGATGCGGGTCCAAGGGCGAGCACGAGGCGAGCGGCGGCGGGGACACCCTGCGGATCGGCGCCTCCCTGTCGCTCACCGGGTCGCTCGCCCGCGAGGGCGGCCTCACCAAGGAGGGCTACGAGCTCTGCCGGCAGGCGGTGAACGCCAAGGGCGGGGTCCCGGTCGGCTCGAAGAAGCTCAAGCTGGAGATCCAGTACCAGGACGACACCTCGAAGCCGGACACCGCCGCGCAGCTCGTCGACCAGTTCAACGACAAGGGCGTCAAGCTCATCCTCGGCCCCTACGGCTCGGCCACCACCGAGGCGGCCGCCGCGGTCGTGGAGCGCAACGGCCAGGTGATGGCCGACAGCTCCGGCGCCGACGACAAGATCTTCCAGAAGGGCTACAAGCGGACCTTCGCCGCCCTCTCCCCCGCGCACTCCTACGCCGCGTCCATGGTCCAGGCGATCAACGAGATGGCCAAGCCGAAGCCGAAGACGATGGCGTTCCTCTCCGCCGACGACGGGTTCTCCAAGACGGTCGCCGAGTCCGGCGCCGAGGAGGCGCGCCGCCTCGGGTTCGACGTCGTGGCCACCGAGTACTTCCCCAGCGGCACCTCGGACGTGTCCGCCGCGCTGACCAAGGTCAAGTCGCTCAAGCCGGACGTGATCCTCGGTTCGGTGCACGTCGCCGAGGGCATCGCGATCATCAAGCAGGCCAAGGAGCTGGGCGTGACGCCGGCCGGCTTCGCCGAGACCGTGGCGCCGCCCACGCCCGACTTCGCCAAGTCGCTGGGCGCGGACGCCGAGGGCACCCTCGGCTCCACGCAGTGGACCGAGAAGACGACCGGCGAGGACAAGTGGATCGGCTCCGCGGCCGACTACGCGACCGCGTTCAAGGCCGCGTTCGGCGGCCGGGCGCCGGAGTACCACGGCGCGGAGGCGACCGCCGCCTGCCTGGCCCTGGTCTTCGCCGTGGAGCATGCCGGCAGCACCGAGCCGGACAAGGTCCGCGACGCCATGTCCGCGCTGGACGAGCAGACCTTCTTCGGGCCGCTGAAGTTCACCGACAAGGGCCAGAACCTGACCAAGAAGATGCAGGTCATCCAGATCCAGGACGGCAAGCCCGTCACCGTGTGGCCGAAGGACGTCGCCGAGAGCGCGATGATCTGGCCCGGCACCGGGAAGCGCTGATGAGCCAGTTTCTGCAGGCGACCGTGTACGGGCTGCTCCAGGGCGGGCTGCTGGCATTGATCGCCGTCGGGTTCTCCCTGGTCTGGGGGGTGATGAACGTCATCAACCTCGCGCACGGGGCCTTCGTCCTGATCGGCGCGTACCTGACGTTCGAGCTGAACCAGTGGCTCGGCCTGGACCCGTTCCTGGCGATCGTCCCCGTCGCCGCCGTCCTGTTCACCGTCGGCTACCTGGTGCAGCGCGGGCTGATCAACCTGGTCGTCAAGGCGCCGATCTTCATCACGCTGCTGCTCACCTTCGGGCTGGACCTGGTCCTGGTCAACGGCCTGATCCTGCTGTACTCCGGCGATTACCGGTCCGTCACGACCGGGTACGCCGGGGACGGCTTCACACTGCTCAGCGGCGTCCGCGTCCCGCTCGGCCGGCTGCTCGCGGCCGGCGTGGCGCTCGCCTTCACGCTCATCCTGGTCGCGATGATGCGGCGCACCCGCACCGGGCTGGCGATCCTGGCCACCGGCATGGACCGCGGCGCCGCGCGGCTGATGGGCATCCGCGCACGGCACGTCTACGCGCTCACCTTCGGGATCTCCACCGCGATGGCGGGCGCGGCCGGCGCGGCGGTCAGCGCCGTCGAGACGTTCAGTCCCGCCGACTCCGTCCGGTTCACCCTGTTCAGCTTCGTCGCCGCCGTGCTCGGCGGGCTGGGCAACATGTACGGGGCGCTGATCGGCGGGATCCTGCTCGGCCTGGTCGAGGCGTGGGGCGGGCAGCTGCTGCCCGGCACGCTGGTCAACGCGGTCGCCTTCGGCCTGCTCGTCGTCGTCCTCGCCGTCCGCCCGCAGGGCATCGCCGGCCGGGCGTTCTACGCGAGCCGGGTGGAGGTGTGAGCATGGAGGCGAGCACCGCCCCGGCCGGCACCGGCCGGGGCGAGAAGGCGCCCGCCCCGAAGGGGCGCCGTCCCGCGTGGCTCCCGTGGGCCGCCGGGGCGGTGGCCGTCCTGGCCGGCCTGGGCCTGCAGAGCCAGCTCTACTCCGGCCAGGAGCGCACCGTCACCACGGTCTACATGTTCGTGGCGCTGGCGGCCGCATGGAACCTCATCGGCGGTTTCACCGGCTACGCGTGCTTCGGGCAGGTCGGCTTCTTCGGCCTGGGCGCCTACACGACGGTGATCCTCATGGTCCACGGCGGCCTGTCGTTCTGGGTCGCCTGGCCGGTCTCGGCGGTGGTCGCGGCCGTGTTCGCGGCCGTGATCGGGCTGCCGCTGCTCCGGCTCAAGGGGCACTACTTCGCGGTGGCGACGCTCGGGGTCGCCGAGGGTCTGCGCGAACTGGTCACCAACGTCCCCCGCTGGACGGGCGGCGGAGCAGGCGTCACCATCCCGTCCACCGGCGACCTGGCCCCGACCCTGTGGCTCGGCAACGACGGCTTCTACCTGCTGTTCCTCGGCCTCGCCGCGGTCACGGCACTGATCTCGGCGCTCATCTCCCGCGGCCGCACCGGGTACGCGCTGCGCGCCATCAACCAGGACGAGGACGCCGCCGCCGCGATGGGCGTCAACACCACCCGGGCCAAGACGCTCGCGTTCGCCGTGTCCGCCGCGCTCACCGGCGCGATCGGCTCCGCCTACGCCTTCCAGCAGGTCACCATCTACCCCGAGCGGCTGTTCGACGTGAACATCACGGTGCTCATGATCGTCATGGTGGTGATCGGCGGGTCCGGGACGGTCGCGGGGCCCGTCCTCGGCGCGCTGGGCATCGCCGTCGTCTCGGAGTACCTGCGGCAGCACTTCCCGCAGATGCACAGCCTCACGCTCGGCGTGCTCATCATCGCGGCGGTGATCCTGCTGCCGCAGGGCCTCGTCAACTTCGTCCGGGACGCGATGCGCACGCGCGACTTCTCGCTCCTTTCGAACGTACGGAGGTACCGGCTATGACCGAGCCGGAGGGCTCGCCGCCGGCCGGCGGCACCGAGGCGGGCGACGCCCCCGTGCTGCGGACGTGGGGGCTGGGGCGCCGCTTCGGCGGCCTGTTCGCCGTGTCGGACGTCGCCCTGGCGCTGCGGCCGGGCCGCACGCTCGGCGTGATCGGCCCCAACGGGGCGGGCAAGAGCACGCTGGTCAACCTCGTCAGCGGCCACCTCAAGCCGACCACCGGGTCCGTCCACGTCGGCGGCAAGGACTTCACCGGGGCGCGGCCGTGGCGGATCGCGCACGCGGGCGTCGCCCGCACCTTCCAGATCGTCAAGCCCTTCCGCGGCCTCACCGTCGCCGACAACGTGGCGGTGGCCGCGATGTTCGGCCCGTCCCCGGTCCGCAGCCCGGCGCAGGCGCGCCGGGAGGCGGAGCAGGTGCTGGAGCGGGTCGGGCTCGGCGGCCGGGGCGGCGTCCCGCCGGCCGAGCTGTCGGTCGCCGACGCGCGCCGCCTGGAGCTGGCGAAGGCGCTGGCGCTGCGGCCGCGCGTCCTGCTGCTGGACGAGGTGCTCGCGGGGCTGCGCCCCGCCGAGATCGACCCGGCGCTCGCGCTCATCGACGAGCTGCGGCGGGACGGCCTGGCGGTGCTCGTCATCGAGCACATCATCCAGGCCATCGCCGCGATCTCCGACGAGGTGCTGGTCCTGCACCACGGCACCGTCCTCACCCAAGGCCCGCCCCGGCAGGTGCTCAGCGACGAACGCGTCGTCGAGGCCTATCTCGGGCACCGCTACACCAGGAAGAACCCCTCATGATGCTGGAGATCGACCGGCTCACCGCCGGATACGGGCGGGTGCGGGTGCTGCACGAGGTGTCCCTGGAGGTCGGCGCGGGCGAGATCGTCGCGCTCGTCGGCCCCAACGGCGCGGGCAAGTCCACGCTGCTGCGGGCCGTCAGCGCGATGATCCCCGACCGCAGCGGGACGCTGACCGTGGACGGGCGATCGCTGATCGGCGCGTCCATGGAGGCGGTCGCCGCGGCGGGCGTGGCGCACGTCCCGGAGGGGCGGCGGCTGTTCCCCGGCCTGTCGGTGCGCGACAACCTGCGCCTCGGCGGCTGGCTCGGCCGCAACTCCGACCTCGCCCCGGTGCTGGAGATCTTCCCGGTGCTGGCCGACCGCCTCGACCAGGTGGCGGGCAGCATGTCCGGCGGCGAGCAGCAGATGTGCGCGATAGCGCGGGCGCTGATGAGCGGGCCGAAGCTGCTGCTCATCGACGAGCTGTCGCTCGGGCTGGCGCCGGTGCTGGTGGACGAGATCCTGGCGCGGCTCTCCGGCATCGCCGAGTCGGGCACCGGCATCCTGCTGGTCGAGCAGGACGCGGGCGCCGCGCTGGAGGTCGCCCACCGCGGCTACGTGATGGAACTGGGCGAGATCGTCCTGGCCGGCACGTCCGCCGAACTGGCGGCCGACCCGCGGATGCGCGACGCCTACCTCGGCGGGGAGTGGGCGGCGGACTGACCGGGTCGCTGCGCAGCCAAAGAAGAGTCTTCGTTGCATTGCGTCCACGTTGTGTGACTCTGGGTAATGTTCCGACTGCACGTCAGACGACTCCTGGAGGGGGATAGATGCGCGTAAGCACGAAGCTCGGTGCGGGGCTCGCGGCGGGTGCGCTCGCCTGGGGCACGCTGACCGGCGGGGCGGTCGCCGGGGCGCAGCCGCCGCCGCAGCCGGGGCAGCAGGAGGAGGAAGGGCACGGGCCCGGAGCCATCGAGGTGGGGCCCGAGGGCGCCGCCAAGGCCATGGACCGGCTCCTCAGCCGGGACGAGGAGCGCAGCCGCTGGTGCCGCGGGGTGGTGCTCCCGGCGAACGGGCTGAACGTCCGAACCGGGCCGGGCCTCCACTACCGCAAGGTCGGGGCCCTGGAGCACGGCACCCGCGTCTGGACGGACTGGGACACCATCCAGCGCCGCGACGGATACCTGTGGGTGCGGATGAGCCAGCGCCGCTGGATCGCCGACTACAAGCTCGGTAACGGCAACGGCAAGTGGTACGTCAAGTACTTCGACTGCTGACCGTGCGGGGGGCCGCGGCCCGCGGCCCCCTTCACGAGTTGCGGGACGCCTGCCTGCGCTGCCGCTCGTACCACCACAGCACGGTTTCGACCAGCAGGATGCGCAGGCAGATGAGCAGGCCGAAGGCGCCGCCCAGGAGGTAGACGACCGGCGCGATCCCGGCGAGCGTCACGTGCGCGAGGATGCCGAGCCCGGTGCCGAGCCCGGCGCCGGCGAGGGAGACGAGCGGTGTGCCGCGCGCCTTGTCGCCCTCTTCGCCGACGAGCCGGTCCAGCAGTTTGCGCAGGGCGGTGATCGTCCAGCCGTGGTCGGGGCTCAGCTCGGGGGTGCTCCACAGGACCGGACGCTGCCGGTAGAGGCGGCCCTGGATGAGCTCCTGGACGCCCGGCCCCATGAGGAAGGCGACCGCGCCGCCGGCGAGCAGGCCGAAGACGCCGGTGAGGATGCCGGCTAGCGCGGTGCTGCTCAAGGGGCGGTCGCCCGCGATGCCGAGGAGGATCGGCAGCTCCAGGCCGGCGGTGAGCGACAGGAAGAACGTCAGGACGAGCCGCGCCGCCATGGTGGAGAGGTTGCCGAACAGGTGGCACGCGTCGGTGATGGAGATGAGGCGCCGGAGGCTCTCGGTCTGCGGCGCGCGACCGGCCCGGGCGCGGCCCACCGAGCGCGCCGACCTGATCAGGCCGAGGGAGAACCGGACGCCGATGAACAGCCGGGACACCGGCCTCGTCTCGGCCTCGGTGAGGATGTGCAGGAGCTCCGGCTCCCACTCCTGGTCGTGCAGGCTCTCGCGCAGGTGCGGCGGGAGGCGGCGGCGCGCCACCCGCAGGAGCGCCACGGGCAGCCGGTTCAGCTGCCCGCGGATCTCCTCGCTGACCATGTCGCCCGCGATCGTCCCCGCCACCATGCACACCAGCCCCAGCAGCGCGGAGAGCAGCACCTCCGCGCTCATGCCGGGCTCTCCCCGGGACGGACCCGGCCGGGCAGGCCCGGTGGCCGCAGCTCGGCGCTCAGCCGGGCGAGCTCGTGGTGCGCCGACCGGGCTCCCTCGCCCGTCATCGTGTAGAAGCGGCGCGGCGGGCGGCCCGCTTCGGACGGGTCGATCGACTCCAGCTGGCCGACGATCCACCCGGCGTTCTCCAGCCGGGCGAGGATCGGGTACAGCGTGCCGCTCGCCAGCCCGGCCTGGCGCATCAGCTCGAAGCCGTAGCGTCTCTCATCGACGTCCTCAAGGAAGATCCTCAGGACCTTGGCGACGGTCGTGGTGATGCGGACCTGCATGTCGCTCCATCAGAAGGGGGGCTGTAGCAACTCTACATAGCCCCCCACCGGGCGAGCAGGCCACAAAACCCTTACCCGCTAGGCGAAGGCCTTCATGAAGGCGAAGGGTTGCTGGTCGATGCTGCTGCAGGTCGGGTCGGCCTTGGGCTGGGGGCCGCCGGGGCACGGCCGGTCGCGGTTCGCGGACCACATCGCCGTCCAGGCCAGGCCCTTGGACGAGGCGAACTCGGCGACCCGCGCGGCGTCGGCGAGCGTGAACGTCTCGGTGACCACGTCGTTCACACCGATCATGGGCGTGACGGCCAGCCGGTTCCAGGCGGACGGGACGTCCAGTGCGGCGCGCAGCTGGGCCTCCGTGGACGTCGCGGCCTGGATCGCCAGATCGCCCATCGCCGAGGACGGCGGGCCGTAGTCCATCGCCATGATGTTGACCGCGTCGACGGCGACGCCGTTGGCCTTCGCGTTCGAGACGAGCTTCACGCCGTCCGGGGTGAGGCCCGTCGGCAGGACGGGGAGCGTGAACGAGACCTTCAGGTCGGGGTGCTTCTTCTGGAGCGCGGCGATGGCCTGGGCGCGACGGGTGTTGGCCGCGGCGTCCGGCAGCGCGGCGCCCTCGATGTCGAAGTCGGCGCGCTTGAGGTTGAACGCGGTGACGACCTTGTCGTAGGCGGCGGTGAGGGACGCGACGCTGGTGCAGACCGTGCCGAGCTCGCTGCCGGACGCTCCGCCGAACGAGATCCGGATGTCGCCGCCGGCGGCGCGGAGGGCGGCCGCCTGGTTCGCGACCGGGTTCGCGTCGAGGGCGGTCGTGCCGCCCCACGCGGGGGTGCAGCCGCCGGCGGCGGTGACGAACGCCAGCGTGAAGGTGGTGACGCCCGTCTTCTCCGCCGTGCCGACGAGGTCGTACGGCGGGCTGAGGCCGACGTCGACGTACGGGGCGAACGCGGGTCCGGTGTCGGCGACGCGGACCACCTGGACCTTGTACGAGGTGGGCGCCGTCGGGATGTTGCCGCTGGCGAGGATGGCGGCGACCGCGATGACCGCGGCGACGACCAGGCCCACCACGGCGATGACGGCGGCGGCCGCGTACTGGGAGCGGCGCGGCGCGTACGGGGAGCGGGGGCGTTTCATGGCCGTCAAGTTAGGACCGCGCCGATCCGCCGCCGCGGCGGTTAAGGCTGATTTAAGGCCGCGCTATGCCCGCGATGTACGGGAGTGGCGGCGCCGTCCGACGAGGCGGCGGGAGCGCCGGGCGGGCGGCAGCCAGCGGGTCCGGAACCACATCTGCACCTGGGCGCCGCCGAGGACGCTGCGGTGGATGCGCAGGTAGCCGCCGGTGGACTCGGCGGCGCGGCGGGCGATGTCCAGGCCGAGGCCGGTGGAGCCGCCGCCGCTGCTGCCGCGCTTCAGCGCCGCGTCCGGGTCGCTGATGCCGGGCCCGCCGTCGGCGACGAGGATGCCGGTGACGCCCTGCCCCTGGTGGAGGGTGACGACGAAGCCGGTCCCCTCGGCGGTGTGCCGGAAGATGTTGCCGAGCAGCGCGTCGACGGCGGCGGCGAGCTCGGTGCCGGGGATCGGCAGCGGCGCGGGCCCGTCGGCGCCGATCAGCTCGCAGGAGCGGCCCTCGTCCTCGGCGAGGACGGACCAGAACGCGACGCGGTCGCGCAGCACCTTGGCGGCGTCGCAGCTGCCCCGCCCGGTGGGCCGCCGGACGGTCCGGATGATCTGGTCGACCTCGCGCTCGATGCGGTCGACGGCCTCGCGGGTCTGCTCGGCGACCGGGCCGTCGCCGAGCGCCTCGGCGTTGAGGCGGAGCGCGGCCAGCGGCGTGCGGAGGCGGTGCGACAGGTCGGCGGCCATCTCGCGTTCGGCCGACAGGAGCTGGACGACGTGGTCGGCCATCGCGTTGAACGCGAGCCCGGCCTCGATCAGCTCGGGCGGCCCGTCCGGCTCGATGCGGACGGACAGCTCGCCGTCCCCGAAGGCGCCCGCGGCCTCGGCGAGCCGCCGGGTGGAGCGGATCATGCGGTTGCCGAGCCGGTCCGCGACGGCGACGGACCCGGCGACGAGCGCGCAGGCGACCGTCGTCATCACGAGCCACGCCTTCCACACGCCGCGCGACAGGTCCTCGTCCGGCAGGAACACCTCGACGACGGCGGTGCGGCCGGCGTCCAGCGACACCGGCTGGAGCAGGGCGTAGCCGCCGCTGACGCGGGCGGTGTAGGAGCGCCCGCGCCGGCCGGCCTCGGTGAGCTGCTCGGGGCGGGCGCTGAAGTCGCCGTGGGCGTCCTTCGGGACGAGCCCGCCGTCCGGCAGGTGCACGGTCATCCGCCCGGCGGCGCCGGCCTGGGTGCTGGCGACGGCGCGTTCGAGGGCGGCGGGGTCCTCGGTGACGACGAGGACGGGGCCGAGCGCGCTGGCCTGCCGCTCGGCGGTGGTGAGGGCGCGGTCCCGGGCGATCTCCCGGACGGTCAGCGCGAGGGGGATCAGGAACGCCAGCGCGACCATCGAGGTGACCGCCAGCGACACCAGGACGAGCGTCTTCCTCATGACCGCGGGTCGGGTTCGGCCAGCCGGACCCCGACACCGCGCACCGTGTGCAGGTACCGGGGGGCGGCGGCGGTCTCGCCGAGCTTGCGGCGCAGCCACGACAGGTGGACGTCGATGGTCTGGTCGTCGCCGTACGCCTGCCGCCACACCTCGGCGAGCAGCTCGCGCCGCGCGACCACCCGGCCGGGGCGGGCGGCGAGGTAGGCGAGCAGGTCGAACTCGCGGCGGGTCAGCTCCAGCCGCTCGCCGTCCAGCTGCGCCTCCCGCCGGTCGAGGTCGATGTGCAGCCCGCCGACGCTGAGCTCGGCGGTCGGCCCGGACCGCGCCGACCGGCGCAGCACCGCCGCCAGCCGGGCGCTGAGGTGCTCGATCGAGAACGGTTTGATGAGGTAGTCGTCGGCTCCGGCGTTCAGTAACCGGACGATCTCCGGCTCGTCGTCGCGTGCCGTCGCGATGATGACGGGGACGTCGGAGATGCCGCGCAGCATCTTCAGCACCTCCGCGCCGTCGAGGTCGGGAAGCCCCAGGTCGAGGACGACGACGTCGGGCGGCGACTGCGTGACCTCGCGCAGCGCGTCCATCGCGGTCCCGACGCTGCGTACGACATGCGACCGCACGCTCAGTTCCCGAATTAGGGCGGTCCGGACATTCGCGTCATCCTCGACCACCAGAACACTCGCCATGGCGGAACCGTATGCCACCATGTGCCCATGCGTCGCGCAATGTCGTATGTTGCCCCGTGGGTCGGGGTGACTGCGCTGGCCGTCGCGTTCTCCTGGCTCGGGGTGCGCGACGTCGTCCGCGGCGCGGTGTCGGAGCGGTCGGCGCCGCCGCCGATCGCCGGGCCCGTCATCCACTCCAGCCCGGCGGCGCCGCCGGGGCCGACGACGGTCGGCTCGCCGACCGCGCGGCCCAGCCCGCCGGACGGCGAGGACACGGCGCCCAAGCCGTCGAAGTCCGCGAAACCCCCGTCCGGCAAGCCGGAGAAGACCCCGAGGACGCCCGACAACGTGCGCAGCTACGCCACGCGCGGCGGGCGCGCCGCGATGTCGATCGAGAAGGACCGCGTGCGGCTCGTCTCCGCGACGCCGAACTCCGGCTACGAGACCCGCGTGACGCAGGCCGAGGGATGGCTCCGCGTCGACTTCCTCGGCGACGAGCACACCTCGTCGGTCATCGCGTCCTGGTACCAGCACGAGCCGACCGTGAAAGTCTACGAATACTGAGCCGCGCGGAGGGAAAGGACGGCGCCATGCCCATTATTTCCCGCGGATTCCACGGACGGCGCCCCTCCGGCGACCACGAACTGCCGCCCGGCCAGTACGAGACGTCCGATTTCCCGGTGCTGTCGGCCGGCCCGACCCCGCGCGTCCCGCTGGACGAGTGGGAGTTCACCATCAGCACCGAGACCGGCGAAGAACACCGCTGGAGCTGGGACGACCTGATGGCGCTGCCCGCCGAGACGCCGACCGTCGACCTGCATTGCGTAACCAAATGGTCAAAATTCGACACCGAATGGCGCGGCGTTTCTTTGGACGTTCTTTTCGAGGACGTGGAGAGCGCCGCCGACTTCACACTCGTCCACTCCTACGGCGGCTACACGACGAATGTCCCGCTGGAGGACCTGCTCGACGGAAAGGCGTGGATCGCCTACGGCTACGACGGCGGGGAACTGCCTCCGGTGCACGGCGGCCCGGCTCGCCTGCTCGTCCCGCACCTGTACTTCTGGAAGTCGGCGAAATGGGTGCGCGGCATCCGGCTCGGCCTTGAGGACGAGCCCGGGTTCTGGGAGACGGCCGGCTACCACGACTACGGAGACCCATGGCGGGAACAGCGGTACCAGGGCGACTAGGCGGGCGGCTGCGCTGGCAGCCGGCCGAGCTGCTGGAGCGGCGCGCCGAGACCGCGACGGCCGCCACGCTGGTCTTCGACGTGCCCGGGTGGCCCGGCCACGTCGCGGGCCAGCACGTCGACGTCCGGCTCACCGCCGAGGACGGCTACAGCGCGCAGCGCAGCTACTCGGTCGCGTCGGCGTCCGACGGCGAGCACGTCGAGCTCACCGTCCAGCGCGTCGTGAACGGGGAGGTGTCGCCCTACCTCGTCAGCGAGATGATGCCGGGCGACATGGCGGAGATCCGCGGGCCCGTCGGCGGCTGGTTCGTGTGGCGGCCGGAGCAGGCCGAGCCCGTGCTGCTGGTCGGCGGCGGCTCCGGCATCGTCCCGCTGATGTCGATGGTCCGGACGCGGCAGGCGGCCGGCAGCCGGGTGCCGTTCCGGCTGCTGCAGTCGGTGCGCGGCCCCGACTACCGGTTCTACGCGACCGAGCTGTACAAGGGCTCCCCCGGCCTGGACGTGACATACCTGTACACGCGCAGCACCCCGGCCGGCGGGACCCGCGCCGCGGGCCGGCTCACCCCGGACGACCTGGTCAAGCACGGCTGGCCCGCCGACTTCGAGCCGACCTGCTACGTGTGCGGCCCGACCGGCTTCGTCGAGCGGGCCGCCGCCTACCTGGTCATGCTCGGCCACGCCCCCGAAAGAGTCCGGACCGAACGCTTCGGCCCCAGCGGAGGATGACATGGCCACCCTCGACGACCAGCTCTCCGGAGACCGGGACCACTTCGTCGACGGCAACGTGCTCGCGGGCCCGCTGTCGGAGGTCTTCGCCGCCGACCTGACCGCCGCCCAGAGCCGCTGCGCGAACTGCGGGTGCACGGGCCCGGTCGCCGCGCTCCGCGTCTACGGGAACGCGCCGGGCTTCGTGGCGCGCTGCGCGCGGTGCGACCACATCGTCCTGCGGGTCGTGCACGGCGGGGGCAGGGTCTGGCTCGACCTGCGCGGCACGGTCGCGCTCGCCATCCCGGTCGACGACTGAGCGTTCCGGCACGGCTCCGGGTCAGGAGTGCGGGACGAACCGCTGCGGCATGATGAACATCGCGGTGGCCTCCACCGTGACGCGGCCGTCCGGTCCGCAGATGGTGCCGGACGCGAACACCTTGCGCCCCTCGACCCGGCTCGCCTTGGCCTCCACCGACAGCGGGACGCCGAGCGGCGTCGGGCGCCGGTAGCGCGTCTCCAGCGTGGCGGTCATGCCGGGCGTGCCGGACGCGGCGGCCGCCATCCCGAGCACCTGGTCGAGCACCATCGCGGACACGCCGCCGTGCACGTACGACGGCGGCCCCTCGTAGACCGCGCTGAGCGTGAACTCGCCGCGCACGATGCCGTCCGAGCCGACCGTCAGCTCGACGGGCGGCGCGAGCGGGTTGAGGGCGCCGGTGACCGGGTTGCCGATCTGCCGGTCCATCCGCCGCTCGGTGGACGGGACGAACGGCGGCGCGTCCCGGCGCTCGGCGGACAGCCGCGCCGTGAGCGCCTCGATCTCGGCGGCGACGGCGGCCGCCTCGGCGCCGCCCACGGCGGTGAGCACGGTGGCCTCGGCCAGCTCGCGGACGCGCGCGGCGAGGCCGCTCAGGGCCGCCGCCTCGTCCTCCCCCAGCACCGGCCGCTCCATCGGGATCCCGCTCATTCAGCCTCCTCGCGGGGGGCGCCCCCCGCAACACCGCCCCAGTGGCCGAATGCAATTCTAGAAGAGGGCGGCGGGAGCTCCCGACACCGGGGTCCGGCGCACGGTAGATTTCCCGCATCGAGGCACCCGATCACCAAGGACAGCCGTGACGGACAAGCTCCCGCCGCCGCCCGAGCAACCGCCCCCGTACTCGCAGCCCTACGGGCAGCCGCCCGGCGGCTACGACCCGCGGTGGGGCTACGGCCCGCCGGGCGTCCCGTACGGCGTGCCGCCGCAGGGCCCGCCGGAGGACACGACCTGGGCGATCTTCGCCTACGTCGGGAACGTCCTGATCGGCTTCCTGCCGGCGCTGATCGTCTACCTGGCGAAGAAGAACACCTCGCCGTTCACCCGCTTCCACGCGGCCCAGTCGATGAACCAGCAGCTCACCATGCTGATCCACGTCATCGCCGTGGTGGCCGTGTGCGTACCGCCGGCGATCGTCATGAAGGCGCCGGCCTTCCTCGCACTGCTGGCCATCCCGTACCTGGAGCTCCTGGCCGCCGGGTGGACGTTCATCATCCTCGGCGCCGTGAAGGCGGGCAAAGGCCAGTACTACCGCTTCCCGACCTTCTTCTGCTACCGCATGATCCGCTGACCCCGCGGGGTCAGACGAGGACGGCGCGGTCGTCCACGCGGGCCACGGCGCGGGCCGGGGCGCCGTCCGCGGCGGCAAGGGCGATCGGGAACAGGAAGAGCTCGATCGAGCAGCCCGCCTCATAGGCGTCGACGACTGCGTCCAGGCCCGTCACGTTCTCGGCTATGACCGCGCCCGCGCCGCAGAGGACGCGGTGGACGGCCAGGGAGAAGTCATCCGAGCCGGGCGGCGGGGTGGGGTCCACGCTGAGGGCGTCGACGGCCACGGTGCGCACGCCCGCCGCGATGATCGCCTCGGCCGTCTCGGGGGCCGGATAGGGGTGGGCCAGGTAGTCGTCCGTCCCCCAATGGGCCGACCAGCCCGTCGCGATCAGCAGGACGTCGCCGGGTTCGAGGCCGGGCGGCAGCGCGCCGGGCGGTATCGGGGTGCGGGGCGGCAGGCCGCGGACGTCCATGACCGCGGCGGGGCCGGTGAAGCGGGTCAGCGGCAGCTCGTCCAGGCGCGGCAGGGCGTCGTCGATGTGGAACGGGGCGTCGACGTGCGTGCCGGTCTGCGACCCCATGTGCAGCCGCAGGACGTTCACGCCCGACTCGGCGGTCGTGAGGGCCGGGGCCGCCTCGACCTCCGGGTCGCCCGGGTAGACCGGCATGCCCGTGGTGATCGGCACGGAGAGGTCGAGCAGCTCAACGCCCATATGCCGATTATCCCGCGCGCATCCCCGGACGGTAGCGTTGCGACGTGTTGCCACATGTGACGGCCATCCGATACGTGACGCCGCTCCGCGAGGGCGGTTCCCTGCCGGGCGTCGTCGAGGCCGACGACCTCGGCACCTACGTCATGAAGTTCCACGGCGCGGGGCAGGGACGCAAGGCGCTGATCGCCGAGGTGATCGCGGGCGAGCTGGCCCGCAGGCTCGGCTTCCGGGTGCCCGATCAGGTGCTCATCGACCTGGACCCGGCCATCGGGCGGCACGAGCCCGACCCCGACGTGCAGGACCTCCTCAAGGCCAGCCCCGGCTGGAACCTCGGCGTCGACTTCCTGCCGGGCTCGCTCGGCTTCGACCCGCTCGGCTGGACCCCCGACCCCGGATTCGCGTCGCGGGTGCTGTGGTTCGACGCGTTCATCGGCAACGTCGACCGCAGCTGGCGCAACCCGAACATGCTCGTGTGGCACGGCGACGTGTGGCTGATCGACCACGGCGCGAGCCTCATCTTCCACCACGCGTGGACGAACGCGGCCCGGCTGTTCTCCGGCCCGTACGACGTCGGCGACCACGTGCTGACCCCCTACGCGACCCGGCTGGAGGACGCCGAGGCGGAACTCGCGCCGAAGATCACCGAGGGGCTGCTGCGCGAGGTCACCGGGCTGGTGCCCGACCGGTGGCTGGACGGGGAGCCCGGCTTCGCGAGCCCCGGGGCGCTCCGCGACGCCTACGTCGAGATCCTGCTGCCGCGCGCGGGCAAGCCGCGGGACTGGCTGCCGGACCTGGACGTGTCCGGCCACGGTCCGGACACGTCCGCGCGGCGCGGGGAGAACCGTCCCGGCTGGCTGGGCGGCCCGGCATGAGCAACATCCGGACGGCCGGCGAGCCGACGGTGTTCGAGTACGCGGCGCTGCGCCTGGTGCCGCGCGTCGAGCGGGGCGAGTCGATGAACGTGGGCGTCGTGGTGTACTGCCGGGCGGCCGACTACCTCGGCTGCCGGACGCACCTGGACGAGCGCCGCCTCCGCGCCCTGGACCCCTCGCTCGACCTGGAGGGCGTCCGGGCGGCGCTCAAGGGCGTGGACGCGGTGTGCTGCGGCGGGGAGCGCGCCGGGCGGGCCGCGGCCGAGCCGCCGGGCCGGCGGTTCCGGTGGCTGACGGCGCCGCGCAGCACGATCGTCCAGCCGGGCCCGGTGCACGCGGGCCTCACCGAGGACCCGGCCGCCGAGCCGGACCGGCTGCTGCGCCTGCTCGTCCTCTAGTCCCACTCCCAGCGGATGCCGTGGTAGCCGGCGGCCATGCCGAACTCGATGAAGTGCACGCTGTGGTAGCTGGACAGCCGCAGGTCCGCGGAATCCTTGAGCGCGGTGTGGCCGTCGGGCCGCCACGTCCGGTGGCAGCGGGCGGGCAGCGCGGACGGGTGGAACCGCACCTCGATGAGGAACTCGTGCTGCGGGGTGCGGAAACCGCGCCCCTCCTCGGTGATGGGCGGCCCCGTCTCGTCGAACCCGAAGCCGTACTCCAGCAGGTACGTCTCGCCGCGGCCGAGCGCCCGGTCGAACAGCAGCTCGGCGGCGATGAGCCCGCTGGCCTCGTCCATCCGGACGCGCCCGAACCGGCAGCCGCGCACGGTCCGCGAGGACGGCAGGACGCCCTGCGGGTGGTGGTACACGGCGATCCACCGGTCGACGCCGCGCTGCTGCGCCTGGAACACCGCCCGGCAGCGCACCTCGCGCAGCTCCCTGCGGCGGCCGATGATGTACTGGTCGTGCAGGCTGAGCCCGGTGAGCGTCCGCTCGCCGCGGTCGCCGATCTCGTCCAGCAGGTCGCGGACGCCCGGCTCGGGGCACAGCTCCTCCACCGGCAGCCACGTCCCGGCGGTCCGCTCGGTGGTGGGCCGCAGCAGCGTCAGCAGCGAGTGGCGCGGCAGTTCGAGGATGACCTCGAGGCCGCGGACGGCGCGCAGCGAGTCGGCGCGCTCGGGCCTGGTCCGGCCGCGCTGCCAGTAGCTCAGCGTGGACAGGCTGACGGCGATGCCCTGCTCCTCCAGGCGGCGCCGCAGCGAGTCGAGGCTGAGGCCGCGCGCCTGGATGGCCGCGTGGAGGGCGACGTTGAACGGACCGTACTGCAGGACCTGCAGGAGATCGTCCTCTGCGACACTCTGCACCTGTGGCCTCCGGATCAGCTCCGGCCGGCCCCCGTACAACGGCCTTGACTACCGCAATTGCTACTTCCGCGCTCACTGTAAGGCCCATGGCCCTCATTGCCAACAGGCAACTTGTCACAACCAGGGGTCCAAACGCTAGTGCCACTCCCATTCGATGCCGACGATGCCGCGCCGGACGGCGCCGACCGCGATGTTGGCGCTGCCCGACGTGCCGACCCACAGCTCGCCCAGCCGCTGCCGCGGCGCGTGCGAGCTCTCCGCGGTGAACCCGTAGCAGCGCGCGGGGAGCCGGTCGCCGTCGAACTGGATGATCGCCACGTAGTCGTGGACGGGGTGGGAGAAGCGCCGGTCGTAGCTGTCGGACGCGGGCCCGGCCACCGGGCCGAGCTCATACTCCACTACCGCCGTGTCCCCCGCGGACAGCACCCGGTCGAAGACCAGCTCGAACGCCATCATGCCGCCCCCGGCGCGGATCCGGCCGGGCCTGCAGTACCGCACGCTCGCGAGCCCGCCGCCCCCTGCGCCGGGCGCGGCGGCGGCCTCGCCGCCGGCCACCTGGTGGACGCAGACGACGCGGTCGATGTCGTCGCCCGCCGCGCGCAGGACGGTGCGGACCGACAGCGTCCAGGAGCGGCGCACCCCGTCCAGCCGGTAGACGTCGTGGATGCTGAGCCGCTCCAGCCGGTGGTCGCCGGACCGGTCGAGCTGCCCGACGAGGCACGCGTAGCGCTCGGGGTCGGGCCACAGGTCCCGCGCGCTGCGCCCCCGGTCCGCCGCGCCCGCCGGCCCGGCGGCCGACCCGGCGCGGCCGGCCGGCGGCAGGGCGGGCGCGGCCGCGGGCGCGGGGTCGTCCAGCAGCTCGGTGAGGGCGCCGGGCGGCACCTGGAGGATCTCCTCCAGCGCGGCGACCACGGTGCGCGAGCGGGGCCGGCTGCGGCCGCGCTGCCAGTAGCTCAGCGTGGCCACGCTGACGGTCAGGCCCCGGCGCCCGAGCCGGTGGCGGATCCGTTCCAGGGTCAGCCCGCTCGCCTGGACGGCCTGCCGCAGTGCCCCGGCGAACTCCACGGCGGGATGGTACCCGGCGGGCGAGCTCAAATCAGGTACCGGGGCAGATCAGGCACGCAACGACAAGACGGGCGCCAGGTCAGAAGAGGACCGACATGAAAGAACCGAGCTCGGTGAACCCGACCCGGCGGTAGGCGGCCCGCGCCCGCGTGTTGTAGTCGTTGACGTACAGCGACACGGTCGGTGCGACGCTGCGCAGCGCCTCCCGCACCACCGCGGACATCCCGGTCTCCGACAGGCCCCGGCCGCGCAGGTCGGGCGGCACCCACACGCCCTGCACCTGGCAGGCGCGCGGGGTGACGGCGCCGATCTCGGCCTTGAACATGACGCGGCCGTCCTCGATGCGGGCGAACGCGCGGCCGTCGCGGATCAGCTCGGCGACGCGGGCGCGGTAGAGCACTCCCCCGTCGCCGGCGTTGGGCGACACCCCGACCTCCTCGGTGAACATCGCCACGCACGCCGGGTAGACGATGTCGAACTCCTCCATCCGGACGCGCCGGACGGCCGGGTCGGGCGGCACGTCCGGGACGGCGGAGGTGGCCATCACCGGCTGGGACGCGCGCACGGCCCGGGGCGGCCCCCAGTACGGCGCGAGGATCTCCCACAGCTCGCCGACCGCGTCGACGGGCCCGACGATGGACGAGCAGCGCCGCCCCTGCGCCTGCGCGCGCTCGGCGAACGCGCGGACGGCCTCCGGCCCGGCGGCGACCGGGATCAGGTTGGCGCCCGAGTAGCACAGCGAGACGAGCCGCCCGTCCCGCAGGTATCCCCACATCTGCGCGCCGAGCCGCCTCGGGTCGAGCCCGGCGGCGTGCACGCGCGAGCTGACGAACACGTTGGACACCGGGTCGGCGTCCAGGATCGCGAGGGCCTCCGCCCGGTACCGGTCGTCCAGCACGCGTACGGGCATCGAGCCCAGCATGCGCATGGCTACCGGCCCCCGGACGGGAGCGGCCCCCGTTCGGCCCCCAGCAGTGAAAGCTCCACGTGGACAAGCCTATGCGGTCTGCCGCCCGCGCACCTCCGCAGGCCCTATAACGGCCGCCTCCGGCGGGGTCAGCGGTGCGCCGCCGACTGCCCGGCGCGGTCGTGCTTCGCGCCGGCGGGCTCGGGCGCCGGTCCGGCCTTGCACGTCGCGTCGGGGCCAGGCCGGCTCGGCGGCAGCCCGCCGCCGCCGAGATAGGCGGCGACCCGCTCGTCGACGCACTCGTCGCCGGAGAACGTGACGCCGTGGTTGTGCCCGCCGGCCTGCACGAGCAGCCGGGAGGTGGGGAACCTGCGGTGCATCTCCAGCGCGCCCGGATACGGGGTGGCGGCGTCGCCGGTGGCCTGGACGAGCAGGATCGGCGGCAGCGCGGAGCGGCCCCGCACGCGCGGCGGCGGGCCGCCGTGCACGGGCCAGAACGCGCACGGCGCGTTGTACCAGGTGTTGCCCCAGGTCTCGAAGCGGTACCCGGCGCGGTAGAGGCGCTCGCTGTCGGCGTGCCAGCGCGCCCAGTCGCGCGGCCAGGCCGCGTCGCGGCACTGGACGGCGTTGTAGACGGTGTAGTTGTTCTGGTCGAGCCGCCCCGGCGGCTGCCACGCCTTGCGCAGCGGCCCGGCGTCGTGCCGGACGGCGAACGCCGACAGGGCGCGCGCGTGCGCGGCCCAGGAGTAGTCGGCGTAGCCGTCGGCGAGGAACACGTCGTCCAGTTCGGACGGCCCGATCTTCCCGTCGATCGGCTTCCTCTTGAGGGCGGCGCGCACCGCGGCGTAGGAAGCGGCGACCTTCCGCCCGGTGCCGCCGAGCCGGTAGACGTCGTGGTGGCGGGCGATCCAGGCGAAGTACGCGCGGATGCGCTTCTCGAACGCCACGTTCTGGTCGAGGTTGTCCTGGTACCAGACACCGCTCGGCTTGACGACGCTGTCGAGGACCATGCGGCCGACGTGCCCGGGGTACATCGTCGCGTACACGGCGCCGAGGTACGAGCCGTACGAGTAGCCGAAGTAGCTGATCTTCCGCAGGCCGAGCGCGCGCCGGATCGCCTCCATGTCGCGCGCCCAGTCGGCCGTCCCCATGTGCGGGAGGATCGCCCCGTACCTGCGGGCGCAGTCGCCGGCGTACGCCTTGGCCGCGGCCGTCCAGGCGCGCTCCTCCGCCGCGTCCGCGGGGACGGCGTCGGGCCGCGCGCGGCCCGGGTCCTGGTAGCCCGGGTCGCAGATCAGCTCGGGCCTGCTCGCGCCGACGCCGCGCGGGTCGAAGCCGATCCAGTCGTAGGACGCGGCGACCCGCTTCGGCAGCGACCGGGTGAAGAAGGCGGGCAGGTCGCGGCCGTGGGCGCCGGGCCCGCCCCGGTTGAGCAGCACCGCGCCCTCCGGCTTCGCGGCGGTGTGCCGGGCGCGGGTCAGGGCGAGCGTGATCTTCGGGCCGTCCGGGCGGGCGTGGTCGAGCGGGACGCGGAGGGACGCGCACTGCAGGCCCTTGAGCCGGGAGCCCTCCACGGGATCGTCGGCGGGGCAGGGCTTCCAGGCGAGGCCGCGCGGCGCGGTCTCCGGTGCGCGGCGGGCGGCGGCGGCCGCGGGCGTTCCCATCGCTGCGGCCCCGAGCGCGACCGCCGCGGCGGCCGTCCCGGCCGCCGCCCTTCTTCCAGCGTCGTTCAGCACCCCCGCTTTCTACCGGCGGGGCGGCCTGGACCGCGGGAACCCCGGATCGCGCGATTCCGCCCCTAACCGGGGCCACCGTCCGCGAAACGAACGGCGGAGGTGCGTCCTCCCGGCCGGAAACGGACCGTGGCGCGCCCGCCCCGGCAGGGGAGCGGACGCGCCACGGGGTTCTGGCCGGGTCCTACCGGCGTCCGACCGGAAGGTCCTTGCCCGCCGTGGTGCGGGCGGCCTTCAGCGTCATGGCCGTCGGGTCCGGGTCGTTCAGCGCCGGGACGGCCTGGCAGTAGGCGTCCGGGCCGCGGTGGCTCGCCGGCAGCGCGCCGGTGTCGAGGTACGCCGCGACCTTGTCGTCCAGGCACGCGTTGCCGTTCAGCGTGTTGGCGTGGGTCTTGCCGCCGACCTCGAACACCAGGCGCGAGGACGGGAAGACCTTGTGCATCTCCAGGCCGCCCGCGACCGGCGTGGCCGCGTCCTGGGTGGACTGGACGAGCAGCATGCCCGGCAGGCCGCGGCTGCCGTGCAGGCGGAACGCCAGCCCGCCCTGGAAGGGCCAGAAGGCGATCGGGGCGTTGAACCAGACGTTGCCCCACGTCTCGAACTTGTAGCCCTGCCGGTAGAGCTTCGCGGCGTCGTTGTGCCACTTGTTCCAGTTGCGGGGCCAGCGGGCGTCCGCCGCCTGGACGGCGTTGTAGACGGCGAAGTCGTTGTCATAGCCGCCCGGGTTGAGCCAGTCGAGCAGGCCGGACGGGTCCTTGTCGTTGATCCAGGCCGACAGGGCCTCGGCGAACGGGATGTAGAAGCCGGTGTTGTAGCCGGCGCTCAGCACGATGTCGGTCAGCTCCGCCGGGCCGATCTTGCCGCCGATCGGGGACTTCTTGGCCCCGTCGAGCGCCGCGTAGTACTTGGCGCGGACGGCCTTCTCGCTCGTCCCGAGGTGGTAGACCGAGTCGTACTTGGCGATCCAGGCGAACCAGGCGCGGATGTTGCGCTCGAACGCCTTGTCCTGCTCCAGCTGGCCCTTGTACCAGACCGTCTTCGGGTTGACGTTGCCGTCCAGCACCATCCGCTTCACGCGGTTCGGGAAGAGGGTGGCGTAGGTGGCGCCGAAGTACGTCCCGTAGGAGAAGCCGTACCAGCTGATCTTCTGCTGGCCGAGCGCGGCGCGGATGGCGTCGACGTCGCGCGCGGCGTCGGTGGTGCGCATGTGCGGCAGCATCCAGCCGAACTTCTTCGCGCAGTCCTGCGCGTACTTCTTCGACTTGGCGATCCAGGCCTTCTCGTCCTTCGACGAGCTCGGGACGTAGTCGGGGCGGATCGGGTCGTTGAAGTGCGGGTCGCAGGTCAGCGCGGGCTTGCTGGACCCGACGCCGCGCGGGTCGAAGCCGATGATGTCGTACTTGGCCGCGACGTCGGCGTGCCCGGTGGCGCCGATCCAGCGGGCGAGGGCCGGCGCGTACGCCAGCCCGGAGCCGCCGGGGCCGCCCGGGTTCACGAACAGCACGCCCTGGTAGTTCTTCTCGTCGGTGTGCCGGAAGCGCGACACCGCGATGGAGATCTTGCGCCCGTTGGGCCGGCCGTAGTCGAGCGGGACCTCGACCTGGGCGCACTGGGCCTGGTTCATCGGGTCGTTGGGGCCGCTGACCTCGCACTTGCCCCAGTCGATGCCCTTGGCCGCGACCGTGGCGGCACCGGCCCGGCCGGTGTCCGCGCTCGCGGAGGCGGCCACCACGGTGCCGCCGCCCGCCGCCGCGACCACCGCGGTCGCGACGATGACGATCTTCTTCACTTGACCCCCTCAGATCGGCGGCTCCGGATGCCCCGCCACGGGGCCGGAGGGGGGAGCCACGCCGATGCATAGCGGATGCGGATTGCGTGGAGATTGTGGCGGTTATGTCGCTTATGACGGCAGAGCGGTGCGCGACTGGATGCGTAATCGTGACAAGATCAACGGAACTTCGTGATGTCCTTGCGCGTTTGCCGCGGTCCGGGCCGCCGACCGCGGCCCCGCGACGCGGAAGGGCCCCGGGGATCGCTCCCCGGGGCCCTCGCGAAGGGCCGATCGCCCGCCTCCGGTGCCGGCGGCCGGCATCGGCGTCCGGCATCGGCGTCCGGCATCGGCGTCCGGC